>NZ_JBHXNP010000025.1:0-90551 GCF_042719495.1 Streptomyces sp. NPDC058525 | reverse complement strand
CGACACCCACCCCAAACGACAACGTCGGCCTTCAAGACCACAACCGGGTCTTGAAGGCCGACGTCACGCGAGCCCCCGAATAAACCAACAGCATCGTCCTTACGGCCGGGGGCTGTTGGCTGCGTCAGCCTCTCAGGCTGCCTTGTGTGGGGTGAGCTCGATGGTCAGGTCGGCATCGAGGGCTCGCGCGAGGCGTCGCAGGAGCGGGATGGTGGGTACGGTGCCGCCGCCTTCGATCCGGGAGATCTGGGGCTGCTTCATTCCGCAGCGTTCGGCCAGTTCGGTCTGGGACAGGCCGAGAGCAGTCCGCCGATCGTAGACCAACTGGCCAAGTTCGTGCGCCAGTTCCGCCTCCTCGTACAGTCGGTCGTATTCGGTGTTCTCCTCGGCGGTTTCGCCGAGAAGTTTGCGGTGGCGGCGGGTCCTCCACTCGGCGTGGTTCATGGCAGTTCCTCCTTGATCGGGCGGCTGTAGACGTCGTACTCGGCGGCCGCTGCGTGACTCGCTTCGCAAGCGGCCTGGAGGGCACGGGCGCGCTCGACCTCCGCTGCCTCGCGCATCTTCGTCTTGCGGAAGACGGTCAGCAGTACGACACGACGGCCGGAGGCGAGCCAATAGGTGATGCGTTGCGCCTCGCCACCGAGGTCGAAGCGCAGCTCACGGAGCTTGCCGCCGAGGTGGCGGGTGTACGGCTCGCCGAGGGTGGTCGGGTTCTCGGCGAGGCGGTCTACCTTCTGCTCGGCTATCACGTAGTGGTGGGCAGGTAGGTCCTCCAGCCAGAGGCGGACCTCGGGCTCGATCTCAATCGTGTACCGCTCACCGGTCATAGCTCTGATGATATATGGCGCAGATGTTCTATGCCGGGTGGACCGCCACGCCCCTGAGGACGCCCACGCCGGGTTGGCCGCTGTCCGCTGTCCGGCTTCCGAAGCCCGCAGCGGTTCTTCCTCTCATTCCCTCGCACGTGTGCGCAGCCGTAGGCTGACGCCAGGCGCAAGATGAGAAGGGGCACCACTGTGGACATCCCCAACAACCTCACCACCGGCGAGCGGATTCGACTGCTGCGCGAGTCACGCGGGATGTCGCGTCCCGTGCTCGCGGGCCTCTGCGGCCGCGGACCGGACTGGCTCAAGAAGATCGAATCAGGTGAGCGGGACATCCGCTCGCACACCCTGCTGCTGCGTCTCGCGGGGGCGCTCCAGGTCACCGATGTCTCCGTCATCACCGGCACCGGGACAGGGGTCGTACAGCCGGTCTTGCTGGGGAGCCTGACGCACCCCTCCATGCCGGCGATTTGGGAGGCCGTGATGACCCGGCCGCTGCTTCTGGCTCTGCCGGAGGCCCCGCCGGACCCGGCCGCACTACAGACCCGCGTGGACGGCGCGTGGCGTCTGTGGCACACCTCGGATCACAACCGCAGCCAGGTCGGAGCCCTTCTGCCGGACCTGATCCGGGACGCGGAGATCGCCACCCGCGCCCTCGAAGGCGTGGGCCGGCGGGCCGCGTACGCCGTGCTGTCCGAGGTGTACCGGCTCACTGGGCAGGCGACCGCCTACATCGCACCGCCCGAGATGGCCTGGGTGGTCGCGGACCGGGCGCTCGCGGCAGCCCAGGCTTCCGACAGTCCGGCAGCCATTGCCGCGGCGGCCTGGAGCCTCGGCAACATCCTCAGGTCGACGGCGCATCCGGACGAAGCGCTGGAGTTCGTCAAGGACGCGGCGGCGCTTCTGCGTCCGCACCTCGACGGCGCGCCGGACGACTGGAGAGGCGTGTACGGGGCGCTCCAGCTGCACGCCGCGGTGACTGCCGCCCGCGCCGGCCGAGCCGGGGACGCGTGGCGGCACTGGGACGCGGGCGATCAGGTCTCCAAGTCGCTCCCCGCGTCGTACGTCCACGCGAGCACGATGTTCGGCCGGGCCAATGTCGACTTCCACCAGATCAGCGTCGCCACCGACCTGTCCGCGTCCCGCCAGGCACTCGCACTGGCCAACGAGGTCGACCCCGACGCGATGCCGTCCCTGGAGCGGCGTTCACGGCTGTGGGTCGAGGTGGCACGCGGACACCTTCAGCGTGGGGACCGTACGGCCGCCCTGCACGTCATGCAGATCGCGCACGGCATCAGCGCCGAGACAGTCGCCTACACCCCCTCGGCCCGCACAGCGGTGCTGGACCTGTGGAGGGAAGCGCCCCGGGCGCTCAGGCCGGAGGCAGGCCGCCTCGCTGAAGCCGTGGGAGTGGCGACCGCATAGGGGGACACCTCGGGGTAGGGGGACGGTCTGTCCCTCTACCTCGCCCTGTGCGCCCATACGGTGACGGTACGTCATCGAATGGGAGGTACACCATGGTGCGAGGATGGCACGCGTCCTTGTCCCGCGACGCCGAGCCGGCCGTGGACCACGACACCGGCGAGATCCGAGTGCCGCTGGAGCTCTACGACGTCGATGTCCGCAAAGGCGACACCGAACTGGTCCTCAGCCGCCGCGACGTCCGCACCCTCGCGAAGGCCTTCGCGAGGGCGGTCGCCCCCACCGGTGCGGAGGGGGAGCGGGGATGACCGATGTCACCGTGCCCCGTTGCACGCGTCACGTGCTCGGCATTGACACCCCTGACGGCACGCACCCGGTCCTGCTGCCCGTCGCCGAGCCCAGCTCCGAGCTCCTCGACCGGGCACTCGTCGGCTGGGAGCGGTTCCTTGGTTCCCAGGGGCCGTGCGATGGCTGAGGTGTACGAGTACCTGCCGCACCCCCTGCTCCGCACGCGCGTCCGCGACATCGCCTCCGGCGCGGAGGGCGTGCTGATGGCCGTCATCAACGAGAACGTCTCGGCAACCGGCATCGAGCACTGGGTCGAGCTGGCCTACATCCGCAGGGCGAACGGCCGCGAGTTCACGACCGCCGTCGGCAACATCGAGGCGGCGGGCCCTTGAGCCGGGCGAGCCGCGATGCCAGGGGCCGGGGTGCCGAATCTCCCCGGGCCGCCCACACGTCGTGCCGTGCAGTGCCGATGGTGCCGCCAGGGGATGAACTCAGGGCAGGTCGAAGGTGATGTTCACCCAACCTCTCCGTCCGGCGCCTCCGTGAGTGTGAGGGTTCCATCCTGTGCCTCGGAGACCCTCACCAAGGTCCCGCCGTTGTCCTCGCCGGGAAACACGAGCGAGAAGTGGGGGTCCATCTCCATGAGGAAGTCCCAGCCCTCGCGCAGAGTCGTGCCGAGGGCATCGGCATGCCGACCGGTTGCCTGCCAGGAGCCGGCCGCGTCGGCAGTGACGGTGATGTCGATGTCGTACTTCTCGAGGCACGTCGCGCGATTGGCCCACCACTCAAGGCGGGCCTGACCCGCGGCTCGATCCATGAGCCCACTATGCACGGTGCCACGGTGCCCAGGCCGGACGGATCTCGCTCTGGCGTCGAAGGGTGACCGTCCTCGGGGTGCGGGGGAGGTGGCCCGGGGCCGGGCTGTACGGAGCCTCCAGTGGGCTTCGAGACCCTCTCACGAGGGTGGGGGCGGACGACTCAGCCCTCGGCCCCCTCTGGAAGGCATCGTGAAACGACTGTTGCAGACCGCGGCGGCGGTGATCCTCACCGCAGGACTCTTGGTTCCCACGGCGGCCGCCGAGGAAGCCTCCTCCCTGACCCAGCGACCGGCGGCGCGGTTCGCCCAGCCGGGCTCCCTCTCCTCGCCGTTCGGCAAGGGCAGCTTCCGGTTCGGTGTCTCGAGCTCCGCCACCCAGATCGAGGACCAGAACACCAACACCGACTGGTACAAGTGGACCCAGCCCGTCGCCGAAGGCGGCATGGGCAAGAGCCCCGCCGTCGGTGAGGGCGTCGACGGGTACACGCTGGCCATCGAGGACATCGACCTCATCGCCGCCCTGAACGTGGACTCGTACCGCTTCGGCATCGAGTGGGCGCGCATCGAGCCCCGCCGCGGCCAGATCGACGAGCAGGCCATCGCCCACTACAACAAGGTGATCAACGCCCTCGTCGCCCGCGGCATCCGCCCGGTCGTCACCATCCACCACTTCGCCAACCCGGTGTGGGTGGACAACCCCGAGGACGTCACCTGCGCCAACGGGCCCTCGGACACCAACCTCTGCGGCCTCGACCACCCCCAGGGCGGTCCGCTCGTCGTCAAGGCCATGGCCGACCACTCCCGGCTGCTCGCCCAGCGGTTCGGCGACCGCGTCCGCGACTGGGTGACGCTCAACGAGCCCGGCGTCTACATGATGTTCTCGCACGCCTTCGGCGCGGGCCCGCCCGGCAAGGCCAACCTGCCGACCAACTTCGACACGAAGTTCGCGCCCGCCGTGCGCACGTACATCGACGCCCACGCCGCCATGTACAAGGCGATCAAGAAGGTGGACCCGGGCGCCAGCGTCGGCCTGACCGCCAGCGTCAAGCAGTACGAGGCCGTCCGCGACGGCAAGATCAGCACCGAGCCCCGCGACATCGCCGCCCGGGACCGCTTCCGCCGCTTCTTCGAGCTGAACTTCCTCGACTCGCTGCGCTACGGCACCTTCGACGCGAACTACGACGGCACGCCCGACGAGCAGCACCCCGAGTGGAAGAACACCCTCGACTGGCTCGGCATCCAGCTGTACGACCGCACCGGCGTCACCGACCCGACCACCCCCGGGCCGACGACCCTGCCCGTCATCAACGTCGACGTGTGCGGCGCGCCGCCCTGCTTCCCGCTCAAGGACCCGACCTACTTCATCCCCGACATGGGCTACGAGTCGGACCCGCAGGGCCTCTACCCCGTCCTGAAGGACTTCAGCCGCCGCTACAAGGGCCTGCCCCTGCTGGTCTCCGAGTCCGGCATGGCCACCGCCTCGGGCAAGCGCCGCGCCGAGTTCATCGTCCGCGCCCTGGAGCAGATCCAGCGGGCCCGCGCCGAAGGCGTCGACGTCCGCGGCTACTACCACTGGAGCCTGATGGACAACTTCGAGTGGCTCGGCGGCTACAAGCCGCGCTTCGGCCTCTACGCCGTCGACCGCACCACCATGCAGCGCACCCCCACCGAAGCGGTCGGCGTCTACGCCCAGATCGCCGGGTCCCGGAAGCTGAGCCCGGCTGTGCGCGCCCAGTACGGCGGCAGCGGCCCGCTCACCCCGGAGCCGGGCCAGGCGCCCGCCTCACCCCCGGCCACCACCGCCGGCCCGGCCGTCACCGGCCGCCGGGACTGACCCCCACGGCCGGGCGCGCACCGCGCCCGGCCCCCGTCTTCTGCCGAGGCCTCGGTTCAACGATCTCCAAGGATGCCCAGATGAGCAACGCCCAGGTGAACAGCGGCGCCGCTGCCGCCCCCGTGCCCGTCGCCGCGGACATAGCCGCCCGGCTGCGGGAGACGATCGCCGGACTCCTGGAGATCGGCCCCGGCTCGGTCGACGAGCACCGTTCCCTGCGGGACCTGGGCATGACCTCCCTCTCGATCGTGGCCATGCTGGACAGCGTGTCCGCCTGGCTGGGACGCCCCGTCCCCGCCTGGGCCGCCTGGCAGTACCCCACCGTCGCCGCCCTCGCCGGCCACCTCGCCGGCGAGGAGCGGCCCGCCGCCCCCGGCGCCGGGACCGCCCGCGCCGCCCGCGGCCGCGCCCACGCGCAGGAACCCATCGCCGTCGTCGGCCTCGGCTGCCGGCTGCCCGGCGGCATCGAGACGCCCGACGCGCTGTGGCAGAGCCTCCTCGACGGCGTCGACGCCGTGCGCGAGGTCCCCCGCGACCGCTGGAACGCCGACGAGTGGCTCGACCCCGACCCCCGCGCCCCCGGCCGGATGACCACCCGCTGGGGCGGCTTCCTCGACGACGTCGCCGGCTTCGACGCCGAACTGTTCCGCATCTCGCCCGCCGAAGCCCGCCAGATGGACCCCCAGCAGCGCATGGCCCTCGAGAGCGCCTGGGCCGCCATCGAGGACGCCCGGATCGTGCACGGCGACCTCGAAGGCACCCGCACCGGCGTGTTCATGGGCACGATGGCGCAGGAGTACCACCTGGCCACCGGCGCCGACCCGAACAACATCGAGACCCACTCCGCCACCGGCTGGGACAACTCGATCATCCCCGCCCGCATCGCCTACACCCTCGGCCTGCACGGCCCCGCCCTCGCCGTCGCCACCGCGTGCAGCTCCTCGCTGACCGCCACCCACCTCGCCGTGCAGAGCCTGCGCTCCGGCGAGTCCGACCTCGCCCTCGCGGGCGGCGTCAACATCATGCTCAGCCCCCACACCACCGTCGCCATGACCAAGTTCGGCGGCATGAACCCCGACGGCCAGTGCCGCGCCTTCGACGCCGGCGCGGGCGGCTACGTACGCGGCGAGGGCTGCGGCGTCGTCGTCCTGCGCCGCCTGTCCGACGCCCTCGCCGAAGGCGACCGGATCTACGCCGTCATCCGCGGCAGCGCCGTCAACAACGACGGGGCCTCCAACGGCCTCACCGCGCCCAACCCGCGCGCCCAGGCCGAGGTCCTGCGCGCCGCCTGGCAGGACGCCGCCGTCGCCCCCCGGCACGTCTCCTACGTCGAAGCCCACGGCACCGGCACCCTCCTCGGCGACCCCATCGAGGCCGAGGCCCTGGCCACCGTCTTCGCGGACGGCCGCGAGGAACCCCTGCGCATCGGCTCCGCGAAGACCAACTTCGGCCACCTGGAACCCGCCGCCGGCGTCGTCGGCCTGATGAAGACCGCCCTGGCCCTGCACCACGGCGAACTCCCCGCCAGCCTCCACTTCGAGACCCCCAACCCGCACATCGACTTCGAGGCCGGCCGCCTCGAAGTCGTAGCCGAGCGCCGCCCCTGGCCGCACGGCAGCCGCCGGTACGCGGGCGTCAGCAGCTTCGGCTTCGGCGGCACCAACGCCCACATCGCCCTCGAAGAGGCCCCCTACCGCCGCCGCCACCTCGTCCCGCTGGCCGCCGACACCGACCAGGAGCTGCGCGAGGCCGCCGAGGCCGTCACCGCCCGCGCCCGCGCCGGCCACGGCTGGTACGCGCCCGAACTCCTCGCCCGCGCCACCGGCGCCCAGCGCACCGTCGCCGCCGTGAGCCACCCCGACGAACTCGACGGCACCCTGCGCGAACTCCTCGCCACCCGCACCCCGCGCACCCCCGGCGCCCGGCCCTCGCTGGCCTTCTTCTTCTCCGGCCACGGCTCCCAGTGGCTCGGCATGGGCCGCGACCTGCTCGCCGAACCCGCCTTCCGGACCGCACTCGACGCCTGCGACACGGCGATCTCCGAGGCCACCGGCTGGTCCGTCGTCGAGGAGTTGCTCGCCGGACCCGACACCTCCAGACTGGACCGCACCGACGTCGTCCAGCCCGTCCTGTTCGCCGTCCAGGTCTCCCTCGCCCGCACCCTCGAAGCCTGGGGCCTCGAGCCGTGCACCGTCTTCGGCCAGAGCATCGGCGAGGTCGCCGCCGCCGTCGTGGCCGGCGCCCTGCCGCTGACCGAAGGCGCCCGCCTCATCGGCACCTGGTCCCAGCTCATCGCCGAACGCGCCGCCGGACAGGGCGCCCTGCTGCTGTGCGAACTCCCGCTGGAGGCCGCCCGCGAGCTCGCCGCCCGCCACCCCGGCCGGATCTCCCTCGCAGGCCACCTCGCCCCCGGCCAGACCGCCGTGTCCGGAGCGCTGGACGCCGTCGCCGCCGTGGAACGCGAGCTCGCCGACGCCGGGGTGCGCTGCCAGCGCGTCCACATCGACTACGCCTCCCACAGCGAGCAGCTCGCCGCGCTCGCCCCCGAACTCGAACGCCGGCTCGGCACCCTGCGCACCGCCCCGGCCGCCATCCCCTTCTGGTCGACCGTCACCAACGGCTTCACCGACGGCACCGCCCTCGACGCCGCCTACTGGGCCCGCAACATGTGCGCCCCCATGCTGATCACCGAGGCCGTCACCGCCCTCGCCGACGAACGGGGCCTCGCGATCGTCGAGATCGCCCCGCACCCCGTCGCCCGGCACTCCCTCAAGCGCACCCTGACCGCCCTCGCCGAAGCGGCCGCCGCCGGGGACACCACCCCCGCCCCGGGCCCCTCCTCGGTCCTGGTCACCGGCCGCCGCGACCGCCCGGCCCGCCGCTCCCTGGAGGACGTCGCCGTCCGCCTGTGGTGCGAGGGCTACGACGTCGACTGGGGCGCCGTCACCGGCCGGCCCCAGCGCCCCGCGCCCACCGCGCCCGTCGCCGTCACCGTCTCCGGCAAGAGCGCCGCCGCGCTCGCCGCGAACGCCGCCGCCCTCGCCGACCACCTGGCCGGCGCCTCCACGGCCACCCTGCTCGACACCGCGTACACCGCCGCCGGCCGCCGCTCCCACCTGGAGCACCGGGCCGTCGCCGTCGCCGCCACCGCCGACGAGGCCGCGGAGGCCCTGCGCGCCCTGGCCCAGGGGGCCCCGCACCGGGCCCTGACCGAGGGCACCGCCCGCAAGGGCGACCTGGCCGTGCTGTTCACCGGGCAGGGCAGCCAGCGCCTGGCCATGGGACGCGCCCTGTACGGGGCCCTGCCCGCCTTCCGGCAGGCCTTCGACGAGGTCTGCGCGGAACTCGACCGCCACCTGCGGATCCCGCTCGTCGCCGTGCTGTTCGCCGACCCCGACGGCGCCGACGGCGCGCTCGTCCACGAGACCGAGTTCACCCAGCCCGCCCTGTTCGCCGTCGAGGTCGCCCTGTTCCGGCAGTGGCAGGCCTGGGGTGTGGAACCGCGCGTCCTGGCCGGCCACTCGGTCGGCGAGCTCGCCGCCGCGCACGCGGCCGGCGTGCTCGGCCTGACCGACGCGGCCCGTCTGGTGGCCGCCCGCGGCCGCCTGATGCAGGCCTGCGAGCCGGGCGGGGCCATGGCCTCCGTCGAGGCGTCCGAGGCCGAGGTGCTGGACGTCCTCGCGGACGTGGACGGCCGGATCGCGGTCGCCGGGCTCAACGGGCCCGCGCAGACCGTCGTCAGCGGCGACACCGCCGCCGTCACCGCCGTCCTCGGCCACTTCGCCGCGCAGGGCCGCCGCACGCGCAGGCTGGAGGTCTCCCACGCCTTCCACAGCCCGCACATGGACGCGATGCTCGACGCCTACCGGGCCGTGGCCCAGGAGTGCGCGTTCGACGCACCGGGGATCCCGCTGGTCTCCACCGTCACCGGCGCCTGGACGGACTCCGGCATCGCACCGGGCGAGGGCATGCGCTCCGCCGAGTACTGGGTCCGCCAGGTCCGCGAACCCGTCCGCTTCCTCGACGCCATGGCCACCCTGGAGCGGGCCGGCATCGCCCGCTACCTCGAATGCGGTCCCGCCGCCGTGCTGTCCGCGACGGGCGCCGGCTGCGTCGAGCGCGAGGTCCCCTTCATCGCCTCCCAGCGCGCCGACGAGAGCGACGAGGCCCGCATCCTCGTCCAGGCCCTCGGCGCGCTCCACGTCAGCGGCCAGGACGTCGACTGGTGCAAGGTGTTCACCGGCACCGCCGCCACCGTCACCGACCTGCCCACCTACGCCTTCCAGCGCGAACGCCACTGGATCGACGCCCCCGAGCCGGTCCGCGGCGGCCGCCCCGCCGCCGACGACGTGCTGTGGCAGGCCGTCGGGAGCGGTGCGGCCGAGCGCGTCGCCGAACTCCTCGGCGTCGAGGACAGCATCACCGACAGCACCGCCGTCGCCGCCCTGCTGCCCCACCTGGCCGCCTGGCGCGAACGCCAGGACCACGCCGACACCGTCGCGGCCTGGCTGTACGAGCAGACCTGGGAGCCCGTCCGACCCGCCCCGGCGGCCCCCGCCGCCCCGGGCCACTGGCTACTGATCGCCCCGACGACCCCCACGCCCCCGACCACGGCCAAGGCTGCCGCCCAGGCCGCCCAGCCTCCGGCCGCCGCGGAGGCCCAGGCTCCGGCCGCCCTGGACGCTCAGGCTGCGCCCGCCGAGGCCCGGCAGTCGGCCGCCGCCGCGCCCGGGGTGCCCGGAGCGCCCGGGGCTTCCGCCGAGCGCACGGCTCGCGCCGATGCCCCTGCCGATGAGGCGGAGGCCCCGGCCGACGCCTGGGCCCCGGCAGGGGCCCAGGCCGCGGGCCTCGTCGGGGCCGTCGCCGCGGACGCCCAGGCTGCGCCCGCCGAGGCCCGGCAGTCGGTCGCCGCCGAACCTGGGGTGCCCGGCGCGCCCGGGGCTTCCGCCGAGCGCACGGCTCGCGCCGATGCCCTTGCCGATGAGGCGGAGGCTCTCGCCGGCGTCCAAGCCCCGGCAGGGGCCCAGGCCGCGGGCCTCGTCGGGGCCGTCGCCGCGGCGCTCACCGCCGCCGGCGCGACCGTCCACGTCCTGCCCGGCCACGACGACCGTGCCGCGTACGGGGCCCCGCTGGCCGCGCTCACCGCCGAACTCGGCGGCCGGCCGCTGTCCGGGGTGCTTGCGCTCACCGCCACCGACACCACCGCCCACCCCGCCCACCCGGCCACCACCACGGGCGCCGCCCAGACCCTGGCCCTCGTCCAGGCCCTCGGCGACGCCGCCGTCCGCGCCCCGCTGTGGCTCGTCACCCAGGGCGCCGTCCACGCCGCCCCCGCCGACCCGGCCCCGCGCCCCGACCAGGCCCTCGCCTGGGGCCTGGGCCACGTCATCGCCCTGGAACACGGCACCCGCTGGGGCGGCCTCGTCGACCTCCCGGCCGACCCGGCCCAGGCCCTGACCGAGGTCCCGCGGCTCGCCGCAACTGTTAACGGCGTTAACGCCGTTAACGCCGCGAGCGACGCCGGCCCCGCCGGAGGCGAAGAGCACCTGGCCCTGCGCCCCACCGGCACGTACGCCCGCAGGCTGCGCCGCGCCGCCACCCCGCCCGGCGCCGCCGCCCCCTGGACCCCTCGCGGCACCGTCCTCATCACCGGCGGCAGCGGCGCCCTCGCCGGCCACCTCGCGCAGCGGCTCGCCGAACGCGGCGCCGAGCATCTCGTGCTCGTCTCCCGCCGGGGCCCCGCGGCCGAGGGGGCCGCCGAGCTCACCGCCCGCCTCGAAGCCGCCGGCGCCCGCGTCACCTTCGCCGCCTGCGACCTCACCGACCGCGGCCAGACCCAGCGGCTGCTGGACGGCCTCGACGGCGAACAGCCGCCCCTGCGCGCCGTGTTCCACACCGCGGGCATTCTCGACGACCGCCTCCTGGACCGTCTCGACACCGAGGCCCTGGCGGCCGCCGCCGCGCCCAAGCTCGGCGCGGCCCGCCTGCTGGCCGAGCTCACCCGCGACCACGCGCTCGACGCGTTCGTCCTCTACTCCTCCGTCGTCGGAGTCCTCGGCAACCTCGGCCAGGCCAACTACGCCATGGCCAACACCGCCCTCGACGCCCTCGCCGACACCCTGCGCGCCGAAGGCGTCCCCGCCCTCAGCCTCGCCTGGGGCCCCTGGGCCGACGGCGGCATGACCCACGGCGCAGCCGAAGCCCAGCTGCGGGCCGCGGGACTCGCCCCGATGGCCGTGGCCCGCGCCCTGACGGCCCTGGACACCGCCCTCGCCTCGGGCCGCTCCCTCGTCGTCGCCGACATCGACTGGCAGAAGGCCGCCGCAGGCTACGGCGAAGCCCGCCCGCGCCGCTTCCTCGACGAGATCGCGGAGGCCCGTACCGCACCGGCCACCGACACCGCCGCAGGTACGGGCACCGCCGCGGCCCGGAGCGAGACGAACCCGTTCCTGAGCGGGGTCCTGGCCCTGCCCGAGGCGGACCGCGCGGCCCACGTCACGGCCGTCCTCGCCGCCGAGGCCGCCGCCGTGCTCGGCATCAAGGACCCCGGGTCCCTGGACCCGGAACGCGGGTTCAAGGACCTCGGCTTCGGATCGATGATGTCCATCGACTTCGCCGCCGGAGTCCAGAAGCGCACCGGCGTCACCACCCCCAAGACGCTCGCCTTCGACTGCCCCAACCTCAGCACCGCCACCGACTGGCTGCTCGCCAAACTCGCCCCCGCGGCCCCCGCCGCGGACCCGGCCGGCCCCCGCCCCGGCCGCGGCGACGAGCCGCTCGCCATCGTCGGCGTCGGCCTGCGCATGCCCGGCGGCGCCCACGACCTCGACAGCCTCTGGACCGTCCTCGCCGAAGGCCGCGACACCGTCACCACCGTGCCCGCGGACCGCTTCGACATCGACGCCTTCTACGACGCCGACCCGGACGCGGAGGGCCGTACGTACGCCCGCCACGCCTCCTTCCTCGACGACGTCGCCCACTTCGACGCCGCCTTCTTCGGCATCAGCCCGCGCGAGGCCGAGCCGATGGACCCCCAGCACCGCCTGCTCCTCGAAGCGGCCTGGACCTCCCTCGAAGACGCCGGGATCCGGCCCCGCGAGCTACGGGACTCCCGTACGGGCGTGTTCGTCGGCGCGGGCGTCGGCGAGTACGGCAAGTACCGGCAGGGCGGCGCCCCCGACACCTACACGCTGACCGGCACCCTGCCCAGCTTCAACGCGGGCCGCCTCTCCTACCACCTCGGCCTCCAGGGCCCGGCGCTGTCCGTGGACACCGCCTGCTCCTCCTCCCTGGTCGCCCTGCACCTGGCCTGCGAGGCGCTGCGCAGCGACGAGTGCGAACTCGCCCTGGCCGGCGGTGTGCAGGTGCTCGCCGACCCGGGCGCGTTCATCGCGCTCAGCCGCTCGCACGCGCTGTCCCCGGACGGCCGCAGCAAGACCTTCTCCGCCGAGGCGGACGGCTACGGCCGCGGTGAGGGCGTCGGCGTGCTCGCCCTCATGCGGCTCTCGGACGCGCAGGCGCAGAACCGTCCGGTCCTCGGTGTCATCCGGGCGACCGCCATCAACCACGACGGAGCCAGCAGCGGCATCACCGCGCCCAACGGCACCTCACAGCAGAAGGTGATCCGCGCCGCCCTCGCCTCGGCCGGCCTCGCGCCCGCCGACGTCGACTACGTCGAATGCCACGGCACGGGCACCTCGCTGGGCGACCCGATCGAGGTGCAGGCGCTGGCCGCGGTCTACGGCGAAGGCCGCACGCCGGGGCGCGAGTTGGGGCTCGGCACGGCCAAGAGCGTCATCGGGCACCTGGAGTCGGCGGCCGGTGTCGCGGGCGTCTGCAAGATGCTCGCCTCCTTCCGGCAGGACGCCCTCCCGGCGACCCTCAACAGCTCCCCGCGCAACCCGAACATCGCCTGGGAGGAACTGCCCGTCCGGGTCGTCGACTCGCTCACCCCGTGGGAGCGGGACCGGTCGCGTCCGCGCCGCGCGGGCGTCTCGTCCTTCGGCCTGAGCGGTACGAACGCCCACGTGGTGCTGGAGGAGCCCCCGGCGGCCGCCGTGCCGTCGGCCGCCGCTGCCCCGGACGCCGGGGCGAGCGCCGGCTCCTCCTCGTACCCGGTGGTCGTGTCGGGCCGTGACGAGGCCGCGCTGCGCGAGCAGGCGGGCCGGCTGGCGGACTGGGCCGGGGCGCACCCCGAGGTCCCGGTGGCCGATGTGGCGGTCACCGCCGCCCGGCACCGTTCGCAGTTCGAGTCGCGGGCGAGCGTGGTCGCGGCCGATTCCGCCGGTTTGGTGGAGGCGCTGCGGTCGCTGGCCGAGGGCGCTTCGCACGATGCGGTGGTGACGGGTTCGGCTGCGCGGCGCGGCAAGGTCGTGTTCGTGTATCCGGGTCAGGGCTCGCAGTGGGTGGGCATGGGCCGGGCGCTGCTCGCGGAGAACGAGACCTTCCGGCAGACGATCGACGCGTGCGATGCGGCTCTGCGGCCTCACACGGGCTGGTCGGTGCGTGAGGTGCTGGCGGGGGAGGATGGTGATCACCCGCCGTTCGACCGCGTGGACGTGGTCCAGCCGGCCCTGTTCGCGATGGGTGTCGGCCTGTCGGCGGTCTGGCGCTCGCTCGGGGTCGAGCCTTCGGCGGTTGTCGGCCACTCGCAGGGTGAGGTCGTCGCCGCTGTGGTGAGCGGTGCTCTCACTTTGGAGCAGGGCTCGCAGATCGTCGCCCAGCGCTCGCAGGCGGTCCTCGCCTGCGCCGGCCAGGGCGGTATGGCGCTGATCGAGCGCCCGGTCGCCGAGGTCGAGGGATTCATCGCCCCCTACGGCGACGCCCTGTCGGTGGCCGCCGTCAACACCGCCGGTTCGACGGTGATCTCGGGTCAGGCGGACGCGATCGTCAAGATCGTCGCCGAGCTGTCGGACCAGGAGGTCTACGCCCGCAAGATCAACGTGGACTACGCCTCCCACAACGCCCAGATGGACCCCCTCCTCCCGGCCCTGTCCGAGGGATTCACCGGGATCCTCCCGCAGCCCGCGGACATCGCCTTCTACTCCACCGTCACCGGATGCGCAGCCGACGGCGCCGGACTCGACGGCGCGTACTGGTGCCGCAACCTGCGCGAGCCGGTCCGCTTCGACCGCGCCCTCAACCAGCTCCTCGACGACGGCCACGGCGTCTTCGTCGAGATCAGCGCCCACCCCGTCCTGTCCATGCCGCTGACCGACGGCAGCGCGGAGCGCGGCGGCATCGTCGTCGGCTCGCTCAGCCGCCGTGACGGCACCCCGGCCCAGCTGCTGCGCAACCTCGGCCTGCTCCACGTCCAGGGCCACGACCTCGACTGGGACCGCGTCCTGGGCGCCGGAAGCCTCGTACCGCTCCCCTCGTACGCCTTCCAGCGCGAGCACTTCTGGCTCCCGGTCGCCCAGGCCTCCGGCGACGCCGGCTCCCTGGGCCTGGAGGCCTCCCGGCACCCCTGGCTCGGCGCGGCCCTCGAACTCGCCGACGCCGACGGCCACGTGTTCACCGGCCGCCTCTCGCTCACCGACCAGCCGTGGCTGCGCGACCACACCGTCTTCGGCTCGGTCATCGTCCCCGGCACCGGCCTGCTCGAACTGGCCACGGCCGCCGCCCACGAGGCCGGGGCCGTCGCCGTCGCCGAACTGACCCTCGCCGAACCGCTGGTGATCGAGGACGCGGTACGCCTCCAGATCACCGTGGGCGCCCCGCACCACGGCCGCCGCCCCATCACCCTGCACAGCCGCCCTGACGGCCCCGGCCGCGCCTGGACCCGCCACGCGAGCGGCGAACTGCTGCTCGACCCGGCCGGCCCGGACGCCCCCGGCACCCCGGCCGCCCCCGGTACCCCGGACGGGTTCGCCGACCTCCGCGCATGGCCGGTGGCCGGCGCCGAGCGGGTCGCGCTCGACGGCTTCTACGACCGCTTCGCCGCCCAGGGCATCGACTACGGCCCGGCCTTCCGGGGCCTGACCGAACTGTGGCGCAAGGGCAGCACGGCCTACGGCCTCGTACGCCTCCCCGACCCGGCCGCGGGCACCGAGTACAACGTGCACCCGGCGCTGCTCGACACCGCCCTGCACGTCATGAAGGGCGCGACGGAAGGACAGGACGAACCCGAGGGCGCGCTGCTGCCGTTCGAGTGGACGGACGTCGAACTGTTCGCGGCGGGCAGCGGCGAACTCCGCGTCCGCATCGACGTCGAGCAGTCCGCCGCCGGCCAGTCCGTCCAGGTGTGGGCGGCCGACGCGGCGGGCTCACCCGTCGTCCGCGTCGGCGCGCTCCACCTGCGCCGGGCCACCGCGGACCAGCTGCGCGCCGCCCGCTCCACCGGCGCCCGGGACCTGCACCGGCTGGCCTTCCAGCCCGTACCGGCGGCCGCCACGGCCTCCGGCCGCCGCACGGCCGACCTCGTGGTCGGCGGCACCGGGGAACTCGCCACGCTGCTCGGCATCGAGGCGGTGTCCGGCGTCGAGGCCCTGTCCGCCCGGCTGGCCGCGGGCGGCCCGGCACCCGAGCGTGTCATCGTGGACACGACGGGACGGGCGCCCGCCATGACCCCGTCCGAGGCCGTGTTCCGCGGCGGCGAGTACACCCTCGCCCTGCTCCAGGCCCTGCTGGCCGACGAGCGGCTGGCCGGCACCGAACTCGTCTTCGTCACCCGCGGCAGCATCGGCGCCGTGGAAGGCGACCCGCTCGACGGACTGGCCTACGCACCCCTGTGGGGCCTGGTCAGGTCCGCCCGCGCCGAACACCCCGGCCAGAACCTGCGCCTGCTGGACCTCGGCCACGACAGCACCAAGGACTCCGTCGCGGCCGCGCTGGCCCGCGCCGACGAGCCGGAACTCGCCCTGCGCGACGGCCGGCTGCTGGCCGCCCGCCTCGTCACGGCCGACCGGCCGGCCGACGCGGCGGCCGCAACCGCCACCGGCTCCGGCTCCGGCTCGGGCTCGGGCGAGGTGCGCACCCTGGATCCGCAGGGCACCGTCCTCATCACGGGCGGCGTCGGCGAGCTCGGCCGCGAGGTCGCCCGCCATCTGGTCCGCCGGCACGGCGTCCGGCACCTCGTACTCACCTCACGGCGCGGCGCCGAGGCGCCCGGAGCCGCGGAACTCATACAACAGCTCACGGAAGAAGGCGCGGAATGCGTGCGGGTAGAGGCCTGTGATGTCGGTCGGCGCGATGACGTGGAGAAGGTGCTCGGTCTGGCTGAGGAGGGTCGGCCCTGGACGGCCGTCCTGCACCTCGCGGGCATCCTGGACGACGGTGTACTCCTCGGCCAGGACGCACAGCGGCTCGCTCATGTGATGGAGCCCAAGATCACCGGCGCCGTCCACCTCGACGAGGTGACCGCCGGCCTGGGCCTGGACCTCGCCGCCTTCGTGTTCTTCTCCTCCGCCGCCGGCACCGTCGGCACGGCGGGACAGGGCATCTACGGCGCGGCCAACGCCTGCCTCGACGCGTACGCGGCCCGCCGCCGCTCCGAGGGACGCCCGGTCACCAGCCTCGCCTGGGGCCTGTGGCACCAGGCCGGGGTGGGCATGACCTCGCACCTCGGCACGGCCGAACTGGACCGGATGCGCCGCCAGGGCATCGCCCCGCTCAGCTTCGAGCACGGCCTGGACCTGCTGGACGCGGCCCTCGCCCAACCGGCCGGCAACTTCGTACCCTTGCAGCTCGATCTGCGCGCCGCACAGGGCGAGGTGGACCAGGGCAGGCCCGCGCCCGCCCTGTTCCGGTCCCTCGTACGGTCGCGGCCGCGCCGGGCCGAGGCCCCCGCCGCCGCATCCGGCGGTCCGGCCGGGCTGCGGGAGCGGCTGCTGGCGGTACCCGAGGACCAGCGGGCCGACCTGGTGACGGAGCTGGTGCTGCGCGAGGTGGCCGCCGTACTGGGCCTGAACTCGACCGGGACCCTCTCCCCGCAGGAAGTGCTCAAGGGGCTGGGCCTCGACTCGCTGATGGCGGTGGAGCTGCGCCGGCGCCTGGCGACGGAGAGCGGGGTACCGCTGCCCGCGACCCTCGCCTTCGACCACCCGACGCCCGAGCACATCACCCGGCTCATCCTCGGCCGGCTGGAGCTCCCGGCCCCGGCTCCGGCCTCGGTACCGGCAGCGGTCCCGGCCTCGGTGCTGGCCGCGGCGACGGGCGCCGCGGCGGCGATCGCGGCGATCGCGGACCTGGCGGTCCCGGACGGCGGGTCCGGCCCCACGGCGGACGCGGGGCCCGACGGCGCGGCGGACGACGGCGAACGGTCCGTCGAGGACCTCAACGCCGAGCTCGACGCCCTGTTCGCCGCCGAGGGATTCGGCCTCGACTAGGCCCCCGCACCAAGGCCTCCGAGCCCGCGCCACCGGCCACACCAGGTCACGTTGACCCGGGCTCAAGTGTTTGCCGATTGGCTGATCCGGTCTCCGTGTTGTGTCCGCGGGGACCGGATCAGCTTGCGGTGGCCGCGCAGAGAGGCGCTCGATGGTGTCGAATACAAACCAGGACCGGATGCAGGCTGCACTGCCCGCGATCCGCGCGTTGCAGAAGCGCGCGGCGGACCTCGAGGCGAAGCAGTCCGAGCCGATCGCGGTCGTGTCGATGGCCTGTCGGCTCCCTGGCGGGATCGACACCCCGGAGGGCTTCTGGGAGCTGCTCGCTTCCGGCGGTGACGCCGTCGGCGGCCTGCCCTCGCGCTGGACCGGGCTGGACCTGTACGACCCGGATCCCGAGGCCGTCGGCAAGACGTACTCCCAGGACGGCGGATTCCTCGACGGCGCCGAGCACTTCGACGCCTCCTTCTTCGGCATCTCGCCGCGCGAGGCCGTCTCGATGGACCCGCAGCAGCGCCTGGTGCTGGAGACCTCGTGGGAGGCCCTGGAGCGGGCCGGCATCCGCCCGGACTCGCTGATGGAGAGCCGTACCGGCGTCTACCTCGGCACCATGAGCTCCGACTACGGCCACCTGGGCCGCGATCTGGACGCCCTCGACGGCTACGTCAGCACGGGCAAGGCCTCCAGCGTCGTCTCCGGCCGCGTCTCCTACACGCTGGGCCTCCAGGGCCCGGCCGTCACCGTCGACACCGCCTGCTCCTCGTCCCTGGTCGCCCTGCACCTGGCGGTGCAGGCCCTGCGGCAGGGCGAGTGCGAACTCGCCCTCGCGGGCGGCGTCACCATCATGAGCGCCCCCTCCCTCTTCGTGGAGTTCTCCCGCCTGAAGGGCATGGCGGCCGACGGCCGCTGCAAGTCCTTCTCGGCCGGCGCCGACGGCGCGGGCTGGGCCGAGGGCGTCGGCGTGATCGCCCTCAAGCGCCTGTCGGCCGCCCAGCGCGACGGCGACCGCGTCCTGGCCGTCATCCGCGGCTCCGCCGTCAACCAGGACGGCCGCAGCCAGGGCCTCACGGCCCCCAACGGCCCCTCGCAGCAGCGCGTCATCCAGGACGCGCTGGCCGCCGCCCGGCTGACGCCGGCCGACATCGACGCGGTCGAGGCGCACGGCACGGGCACCTCGCTCGGCGACCCAATCGAGGCGGGCGCGCTCGCCGAGGTCTTCGGCCCGGGACGCGAGGCGGACCGGCCGGTCTGGCTCGGTTCGTCGAAGTCGAACATCGGGCACGCGCAGGCGGCCGCCGGTGTCATCGGCGTGATCAAGATGGTGCTGGCGCTGGAGCACGGGCTGCTCCCCAAGACCCTGCACGCCGAAGACCCGACCCCGCTGATCGAGTGGGACACCAGCGGCCTGGAACTGCTGAACGAGGCGCGCGCCTGGGAGCGGGGCGCGGAGCGCACCCGCCGCGCGGGCGTCTCGTCCTTCGGCCTGAGCGGTACGAACGCGCACGTGGTGCTGGAGGAGCCCCCGGCGCCGGCCCAGGAGCCTGCCGCGCCGGCCGCCGACCCGGCCGCGGACCCGGCTGCCGAGGCGCCGGCCGGTCCGCTTCCGGTGGTCGTGTCGGGTCGTGACGAGGCCGCGCTGCGGGAGCAGGCGGGCCGCTGGGCGGACTGGCTGTCCGCGCACCGCGACGAAGTCCCCGTGGCCGATGTCGCGGTCACCGCCGCCCGGCACCGCTCGCAGTTCGAGTCGCGGGCGAGCGTGGTCGCGGCCGACACCGAGGGCCTCGTGGAGGCGCTGCGGTCGCTGGCCGAGGGCACCGCGCACGACGCGGTGGTGACGGGCTCGGCGGCGCGGCGCGGCAAGGTCGTGTTCGTGTATCCGGGTCAGGGCTCGCAGTGGGTGGGCATGGGCCGTGAACTCCTGGCCTCCAACCCGGTGTTCGCGGAGACGATCGACGCGTGTGATGCGGCTCTGCGGCCGTTCACGGGTTGGTCGGTGCGTGAGGTGTTGGCCGGTGAGGAGGGTGATCACCCGCCGTTCGACCGCGTGGACGTGGTCCAGCCGGCTCTGTTCGCGATGGGTGTCGGCCTGTCGGCGGTCTGGCGCTCGCTGGGCGTGGAGCCGTCGGCCGTGGTGGGCCACTCGCAGGGCGAGGTCGTCGCTGCTGTGGTGAGCGGTGCTCTCACTTTGGAGCAGGGCTCGCAGATCGTCGCGCAGCGTTCGCAGGCGGTACTGGCCTGCGCGGGTCAGGGCGGTATGGCGCTGATCGAGCGTCCGGTGGCCGAGGTCGAGGAGTTCGTGGCCCCGTACGGGGATGCGCTCTCCGTCGCCGCCGTGAACACGGCGGGTTCGACGGTGATCTCGGGTCAGGCGGACGCGATCGTGAAGATCGTCGCCGAGCTGTCGGACCAGGGTGTCTATGCCCGCAAGATCAATGTGGACTACGCGTCCCACAACGCCCAGATGGACCCCCTGCTCCCGGCCCTCGCGGAGGGCTTCGCGGGGATCGCTCCGACCGGCACGGACATCGCCTTCTACTCGACGGTGACCGGCCAGATCGCCAACGGCACGGACCTGAACGGCACGTACTGGTGCCGCAACCTCCGCGAGCCGGTCCGTTTCGACCGCGCCCTCAACCAGCTCCTGGACGACGGCCACGGCGTGTTCGTCGAGATCTCCGCGCACCCGGTCCTGTCGATGCCGCTGACCGACGGCAGTGCGGAGCGCGGCGGCATCGTCGTCGGCTCCCTCGCCCGTCAGCACGGCGAGCCCGCCCAGCTGCTGCGCAACCTCGGCCTGCTCCACGTCCAGGGCCACAACCTGAACTGGGACCGCATCCTCGGCACCGGCACCGGCACTGCCACCCCCACCCGAAGCCTCGTACCGCTGCCCACGTACGCCTTCCAGCGCGAGCGCTACTGGCTCGAGTCGGACGAGCGCGCAGGCGACGTCCGTTCGCTCGGTCTCACGGCCTCGGCGCACCCCTGGCTCGGTGCGGTCACCGCGCTGGCCGACGGTGAGGGGTACCTCTTCACCGGCCGGCTCTCCTCCGCGCAGCACCCCTGGCTCCAGGAGCACGCGGCCTTCGGTACGGCGCTCGTCCCCGGCACCGGCCTGCTGGAGCTCGTGCTCACCGCCGCCCACCACGTCGGCGCGCCCGGCGTGGCCGAACTCGTGCTCACCGAGCCGCTGTTGCTCGGCACGGACGGCGCGATCCGCCTCCAGGTCGCGGTCGGCGCACCCGACGGCACCGGCCGCCGACCCGTCGCGGTCTACAGCCTCCCGGAGAACGCGGCCGACGACGCCCCGTGGCGCCGGCACGCGGCCGGTTCCCTCTCCCACGCCCCGACCGCCGACGGCGACACCTTCGCCGATCTGGCCCAGTGGCCGGTCCCCGGCACCCGGCCCGTCGACCTCGACGGCTTCTACGACCGCCTCCGCGCCCGCGGCCTCGACTACGGCCCCGCCTTCCAGGGCCTGACCGAACTCCACCGCGCCGGCGACACCGCGTACGCGCGGGTCCAGCTGCCGGAGGGCCTGAAGGCCGACGAGTTCGGCATCCACCCCGCACTCCTCGACGCGGCCCTGCACGCCCTGGTCGGCGTCCAGGACACGGACACCGAAACCGGCACCGAAACCGGCACCCACGGCTCGCAGGTGCTGCTCCCGTTCGAGTGGACGGGCGTCGAGCTGCTCGCCGCCGGAGCCACCGAGCTGCGCGTACGCGTCGAACTCGACCCCCGGCAGAACAGCGTGCGCGTCACCGCCACCGACCCGGCCGGCCGGCCCGTCGCCCACGCCGACGGCCTCCAGCTGCGCGCCGCCGGCGCCGAGCAGCTCAAGGTCACCGAGACCGTCGAACACCTCTACCAGGTCGCCTTCCAGGCCCCGCCCGTGCTGGAACAGGCCGCGCACGACGGTCTGACCTGGGTCCTGGGCGACGACGCGCTCGGCTTCGACGCCGCCTACCCGGACGCGGACGCGCTGTTCGCCGCCGTCTCCGCCCTCGGCGCCGACGCGGACACCCCGGACCGCCTCCTCGTCGACGCCACCAGCCTGGTCGGCGCGACGGCCCTCGACGAGGCCACCGCCGGGCTGGAGCTGCTGCAACGCCTGCTCGCCGAGCCCCGCCTCGAACAGACCGAGCTGATCTGGCTGACCCGGGGCGCGGTGCACGCCGACGGCCCCGTACGCGATCTCGTCCGCGCGGGCCTGTGGGGACTGCTGCGCACGGCCCGCAGCGAGCACGCCGACCGCGTGATCCGCCTCGTCGACATCGACGCCGACCCGACCGCCGTGGCGGCGGACGTGGCGCTCGCCCTGTCCATCACCGGTGAGCCGGAGCTGGCGGTGCGCGGGGGTGAGATCCGCGTGGCGCGTCTGGTGCGTGCGGAGTCCGGCGGTGACCTGGCGGAGTTCGCGGCCGACGGTTCCGTCCTGGTCACGGGTGGTACGGGTGAGCTGGGTCGGGCCGTGTCCCGTCACTTGGTGAGCGTGCACGGCGTACGTCATCTCGTACTGACGTCCCGGCGCGGCCCGGAGGCTCCGGGGGCTGCCGATCTGGTGGCCGAGTTGGAGGCGGCCGGAGCTGAGACCGTACGGATCGTGGCTGCCGATGTCGCCGATCGTGCGCAGGTCACCAGCCTGCTCGCGGACACGGACCGCCCGTGGACGGGTGTGTTCCACCTGGCGGCCGTGCTCGACGACGGTCTGCTGGTCTCGCAGGACGCGGAGCGTCTGGCCCGTGTCTGGCAGCCGAAGGCAGAAGCCGCGCTCCACCTGCACGAGCTGACGCAGGGCCTCGATCTTGCCGCGTTCGTGCTGTTCTCCTCCGCCGCCGGTGTGCTCGGCGGTGCGGGCCAGAGCAACTACGCGGCCGCGAACACCTTCCTCGACGCCCTGGCCGCTCACCGCCGGGCCGACGGTCTTCCCGCGACGAGCCTGTCGTGGGGTCTGTGGCAGCAGGCCGGTCAAGGCCTGACCGCCACCCTCGGCCAGGCCGAACTCGCCCGGCTCCGTCGCCAGGGCGTCGCCGCGCTCAGCGAGGCGCAGGGGCTGGCGGCGATGGACGCGGCTCTGGCTTCCGGCCTGCCGCACCTGGTTCCCGTACGCCTCGAACTCACCTCGCTCCAGCGCGAGCTGGACGGCGACGGAACCGTCCCGGCCCTGTTCCGAGGCCTGCTGCGCGCCCGGCGCCAGCGGGCCGGACAGTCCGGCGGCACGCCGACCGGCCTGCGCGACCAGCTGGCGGCGCAGCCCGCGGCCGAGCGGCTTCCGTCGCTGATCCGGCTGGTGCAGCGCGAGGCGGCCGTGGTGCTGGGGGTGGCGAACGCCGACGGGATCGGCGCGCAGCAGGTGCTGAAGGAGCTCGGCATCGACTCCCTGATGGCCGTGGAGCTGCGCCGCCGCCTGTCCTCCGAGACCGGCGTCACGCTGCCGTCCACCCTGGCCTTCGACTACCCGACCCCCGCCGCCATCGCCGGCCTGCTCCTCGACAAACTCGACTTGACCACCGGCAAGCCCAAGGCAAAGCCGAACACCCTCCGCCACACCGCGCCCGCCCCGGCCGCCGACGACCCGATCGCCGTCGTGTCCATGGCCTGCCGACTCCCCGGCGGCATCGACACCCCGGAGGGCTTCTGGGAGCTGCTCGCTTCCGGCGGTGACGCCGTCGGCGGCCTGCCGTCGCGCTGGGACGGCCTGGGCGTCTACGACCCGGACCCGGAAGCCGTCGGCAAGAGCTACTCGCGCGAAGGCGGCTTCATCGAGGACATCGAGCGCTTCGACGCCTCGTTCTTCGGCATCTCGCGACGCGAGGCCGTCTCGATGGACCCGCAGCAGCGCCTGGTCCTGGAGACCTCGTGGGAGGCCCTCGAGCGGGCCGGCATCCGGCCCGACTCGCTCAGCGAGAGCCGTACGGGCGTCTACCTCGGCGCCATGACCTCCGACTACGGGCACATGGGCCACGACCTGGACGCCCTCGACGGCTACACCAGCACGGGCTACGCCTCCAGCGTCGTCTCCGGCCGCGTCTCGTACGCGCTGGGCCTCCAGGGCCCGGCCGTCACCGTCGACACCGCCTGCTCGTCCTCGCTGGTGGCCCTGCACCTGGCGGCGGGCGCCCTGCGGCAGGGCGAGTGCGAACTCGCCCTCGTCGGCGGCGTCACCGTCATGAACAGCCCCGCGCTGTTCGTGGAGTTCTCCCGCCTGAAGGGCATGGCCCCCGACGGCCGCTGCAAGTCCTTCTCGGCGCAGGCCGACGGGGCCGGCTGGGCCGAGGGCGTCGGCATCCTCGTCCTGAAGCGGCTGTCCGCCGCCGAACGCGACGGGGACAACGTCCTGGCCGTGATCCGCGGCTCGGCCGTCAACCAGGACGGCCGCAGCCAGGGCCTCACCGCCCCGAACGGTCCCTCGCAGCAGCGGGTGGTCCAGGAAGCCCTGGAAGCGGCGCGCCTGGCCCCCGCCGACATCGACGCGATCGAGGCCCACGGCACCGGCACCTCGCTCGGCGACCCGATCGAGGCGGGCGCGCTCGCCGAGGTCTTCGGCCCCGACCGGGACGAGGACCGGCCCGTCTACCTGGGCTCTTCCAAGTCCAACATCGGGCACGCGCAGGCCGCCGCGGGCGTGGTCGGCGTGATGAAGATGATCCTCGCTCTCCAGCACGAGACCCTGCCCAAGACCCTCTACGTCGACGAGCCCAGCCCGCACATCGCCTGGGACGGCAGCGGCCTCGAGCTGCTGAACGAGGCCCGTCCGTGGGAGCGGGCCGCGCGGCGCACCCGCCGCGCCGGCGTCTCCTCCTTCGGCCTGAGCGGTACGAACGCCCACGTGATCGTGGAGGAGCCGCCCGCGGCGACTCCGGCGCCGGGCACCGCGACCGCTGCCGACGCACCGCTTCCGGTGGTCGTGTCGGGTCGGGACGAGGCCGCGCTGCGGGAGCAGGCGGGCCGTTGGGCGGACTGGTTGTCCGCGCGCGGTGCCGAGGTCCCGCCGGCCGACGTGGCGATCACCGCCGCCCGGCACCGCTCGCACTTCGAGTCGCGGGCGAGCGTGGTGGCTGCGGACTCCGCCGGATTGGTGGAGGCGCTGCGCGCGCTGGCCGAGGGCGACTCGCATGACGCGGTGGTGACCGGGATTGCGCGCGAGCGCGGCAAGGTCGTCTTCGTGTACCCGGGTCAGGGTTCGCAGTGGGTGGGCATGGGCCGTGAACTCCTCACCTCCAACCCGGTGTTCGCTGAAGCGGTTGACGCGTGTGATGCGGCTCTGCGGCCGCACACGGGCTGGTCGGTGCGTGAGGTGCTGGCCGGTGAGGAGGGCGACCACCCGCCGTTCGACCGCGTGGACGTGGTCCAGCCGGCCCTGTTCGCGATGGGTGTCGGCCTGTCGGCGGTCTGGCGTTCGCTGGGTGTGGAGCCGTCAGCCGTGGTGGGCCACTCGCAGGGCGAGGTCGTCGCTGCTGTGGTGAGCGGTGCTCTCAGTTTGGAGCAGGGCTCGCAGATCGTCGCGCAGCGTTCGCAGGCGGTCCTCGCCTGCGCCGGCCAGGGCGGTATGGCGCTGATCGAGCGGCCGCTCGCCGAGGTCGAGGGATTCATCGCCCCCTACGGCGAGGCCCTTTCCGTCGCCGCGGTCAACACCACCGGTTCGACGATCATCTCCGGCGAGGCCGACGCGATCACCAGGATTGTCGAGGAGCTCTCCGAGCAGAACGTCTACGCCCGCAAGATCAACGTGGACTACGCCTCCCACAACGCCCAGATGGACCCCCTCCTCCCCGGTCTCGCCGCCGGCTTCGAGGGCCTGGTCCCGTCCCGGACCGACATCGCCCTGTACTCGACGGTGACCGGCCAGGTCGCCGACGGCACCGAGCTCGACGGCACGTACTGGTGCCGCAACCTCCGCGAGCCGGTCCGTTTCGACCGCGCCCTCAACCAGCTCCTGGACGACGGCCACGGCGTGTTCGTCGAGATCTCCGCCCACCCGGTCCTGTCGATGCCGCTGACCGACGGCAGCGCGGAGCGCGGCGGCATCGTCGTCGGCTCCCTCGCCCGCCGGCACGGCGAGCCCGCCCAGCTGCTCCGCAACCTCGGCCTGCTCCACGTCCAGGGCCACACCCTGGACTGGGACCGCGTCCTCGGAACCGGAACCGGAGCCGGCACCGGCACCGGCACCGGCACCGGAGGCCTCGTACCGCTGCCCACGTACGCCTTCCAGCGCGAGCACTACTGGCTCGAGGCCGCCAAGCCCACCGGCAACGTCCGGTCCGTCGGTCTCGACGTCCCCGAACACCCCTGGCTCGGCGCGGTCACCGCGCTCGCCGACGGCGAGGGGCACGTGTTCACCGGCCGGATCTCCCTCGCCGAGCACCCCTGGCTGGCACAGCACGCGGCCTTCGGCACCGTGCTCGTCCCCGGCACCGGCCTGCTCGAACTGGCCCTCACCGCCGCCCACCACGTCGGCGCGGAGTCGGTCGGGGAACTCACCCTGCTGGAGCCGCTGACCCTGACCGAGGACTCGGTGCTGCGGCTTCAGGTGGTGGTCGGCCCGTCCGACTCCACCGGCCGCCGCCCCGTCACCGTCTACAGCCGCCCGGACGAGGTCTCCGACTCCGGCTGGCACCGTCACGCCACCGGTGAACTCGCGGAAACGGCAGAGGCACCCGCCCCCGACTCCGCCGACGCTGACGCGTTCGCCGAGCTGGCCCAGTGGCCGGTCGCGGGCGCCGAGTCCGTCGATCTCGACGGCTTCTACGAGGGCTTCCGCGAGCGCGGCCTGGACTACGGTCCCGCGTTCCAGGGCCTGACCGAGCTGTGGCGCAAGGGCGACACGGCGTACGGACTCATCCGACTGCCCGAAGGCCTGGCCGCCGACGACTTCGGTGTTCACCCCGCCCTCCTCGACGCCGCGCTGCACACCCTCATGGGCGTACGCGGCCAGGACCCGGACGACCGGCAGGTGCTGCTCCCGTTCGAGTGGACGGGCGTCGAGCTGCTCGCCGCCGGAGCCACCGAGCTCCGCGTGCGCATCGACCTCGACGACACCCGCACCAACACCCGCATCTGGGTCGCCGACCCGGCCGGGCAGCCCGTCGTCCACGCCCGCGGGCTCGCGATCCGCGAGGCCAGCGCCGAGCAGATCCGCGCCGGCGAGCGCGCCGAGCACCTGTACCGCGTCGACTTCGCCGCCCGCGGCACGCTGGCGCACGAGGAGGCCCCGGCGGGCGGCACATGGATTCTCGGCGAGAACGCCGGGATGTTCGCAACATTGGAGGCCGACTATGTGGCTGATGTGGATGTACTCCTTGCCCAGATCGATGAGCGGTCCGAGCTACCCGTTCGACTCGTTCTGGATGCGACGCGAGCGATAGGTCACGGCGCGCAGCAGCAGACCGCGTCCGCCCTCGGAACGCTTCAGCGTCTGCTCGCGGAACCCCGGCTGGCCGGGACCGAGTTCGTCTGGGTGACGCGCTCGGCCGTGGACACGGGTGACGGTGTAGCCGACCTGGCCCACGCCCCGCTGTGGGGCCTGGTCCGGGCGGCCCGCGCCGAGCACCCCGACCGCGTGATCCGCCTCGTCGACCTCAGCCCGGCCGGTGGAGCCGACGACGCCCTGCTGCCCCAGGCCCTGTCCGTCACCGGTGAGCCGGAGCTGGCGGTGCGCGGGGGTGAGATCCGCGTGGCGCGTCTGGTGCGTGCGGAGTCCGGCAACGGTGACCTGCCGGAGTTCGCGTCGGACGGTTCCGTCCTGGTGACGGGTGGTACGGGTGAGCTGGGTCGGGCCGTGTCCCGTCACCTGGTGACCGTGCACGGCGTACGTCATCTCGTACTGACGTCCCGGCGCGGCCCGGAGGCTCCGGGGGCTGCCGAGCTGGTGGCCGAGCTGGAGGCGGCCGGCGCCGAGACCGTACGGATCGTCGCTGCCGATGTGTCCGACCGCGGTCAGGCCGAGGCGCTCCTGGCGCAGCCCGAGCACCCCTGGACGGCCGTGTTCCACCTGGCCGCCGTGCTCGACGACGGCCTGCTGGTGTCGCAGGACGCGGAGCGTCTGGCCCGTGTCTGGCAGCCGAAGGCTGAGGCCGCGCTCCACCTGCACGAGCTGACGCAGGGCCTCGATCTTGCCGCGTTCGTGCTGTTCTCGTCCGCCGCCGGTGTGCTCGGCGGTGCGGGCCAGAGCAACTACGCGGCCGCGAACACCTTCCTGGACGCCCTGGCCGCTCACCGCCGGGCCACCGGTCTTCCCGCGACGAGCCTGTCGTGGGGTCTGTGGCAGCAGGCCGGTCAAGGCCTGACCGCCACCCTCGGCCAGGCCGAACTCGCCCGCATGCGCAGGCGGGGCATCGCCGCACTGAGCGAACCGCAGGCCCTGGCGGCCATGGACGCGGCCCTGGCTTCCGGCCAGGCGCACCTGGTCCCCGTACGCCTCGAACTCACGCCGCTGCAACGCGAACTGGACAACGGCGGCGACGCCCCCGCCCTGCTCCGCGCCCTCCTGCGCGCCCCGCGCAAGCGCGCGGGCGGCGAGACGGCGGCCGGCGGGAACGGGCTGCGCGAGCAGCTGACCGCCCTGCCGGACGCCGAGCGCCTGCCGCGGCTCACGCAGCTCGTGCAGCGCGAGGCCGCCGTGGTCCTCGGCGCCTCCGGCAGCGCGGGCGTCGGCGCCCAGCAGGTCCTCAAGGAGCTCGGCATGGACTCCCTGATGGCCGTAGAGCTGCGGCGTCGCCTCTCCGCCGAGACCGGCACCCCGCTGCCGTCCACCCTCGCCTTCGACTACCCGACGCCCACCGCCATCGCCGGCCTGCTCCTCGACAAGCTGGCCGTGGGAACCGGGGGAGCGGCACGGGCCGCACAGCGCGTGACGAAGAACCAGATAGACAACCTCGTGGAACTCCTGCGTTCCGCGACACCGAAACAACTCGAGGAGCCGGGCCTGGCCGCCGGCCTGCTGGCCCTGCGGGACGGCCTGGCCAAGGCCTCCGCCGCGTCGGCCGCGTCCGCCGCGTCCTCCGCGTCCGGTACGGCCGCCGCGGCAGAAGCCGCCGAGACCGAAGCCGGACTCGGCGGCGACAGCACCGATGACCTCCTTCAGTTCCTGGATCGCAAGCTTGGAGTGAGTGAATGAGCGCGTCCGAAGTCGAGAAGCTGGAAAAGCTCGAGGCGTACCTGCGGCGCACGGCGAACGCGCTCGTCGAGACCGAGAAGGAACTCAACGCCGAGCGGGCCTCGCGTACGGAACCGATCGCGGTCGTGTCGATGGCCTGCCGTCTCCCCGGCGGCATCGACACCCCCGAGGGCTTCTGGGAGCTGCTCGCCTCCGGCGGTGACGCCGTCGGCGGCCTGCCCTCGCGCTGGGACAGCCTCGGCGTCTACGACCCCGACCCGGAGGCCATCGGCAAGAGCTACGCCCGCGAGGGCGGCTTCATCGACGGAGCCGAGGGCTTCGACGCCCCGTTCTTCGGCATCTCGCCGCGCGAGGCGCTGTCGATGGACCCGCAGCAGCGCCTGGTCCTGGAGACCTCGTGGGAGGCCCTGGAGCGGGCCGGAGTGCGCCCCGACACGCTCAGCGAGAGCCGTACGGGCGTCTACCTCGGCACGATGAGCTCCGACTACGGCAACCAGCAGGGCCACGACCTCAACGCCCTCGACGGGTACAGCACCGGCAACGCGAGCAGCGTCGTCTCCGGCCGCGTCTCCTACACGCTGGGCCTCCAGGGCCCGGCCGTCACCGTCGACACCGCCTGCTCCTCGTCCCTCGTATCCATCCACCTGGCCGTCCAGGCCCTGCGCCAGGGCGAGTGCGAGCTCGCGCTGGCCGGCGGCGTGACCGTGATGAGCACCCCGGCGCTGTTCGTGGAGTTCTCCCGCCTGAAGGGCATGGCGGCCGACGGCCGCTGCAAGTCCTTCTCGGCCGGCGCCGACGGCGCGGGCTGGGCCGAGGGCGCGGGCGTGCTCGTCCTGAAGAAGCTCTCGGCCGCGCAGCGCGACGGCGACCCGGTGCTCGCGGTGATCCGCGGCTCGGCCGTCAACCAGGACGGCCGCAGCCAGGGCCTCACCGCGCCCAACGGCCCCTCGCAGCAGCGCGTCATCCACGACGCCCTGGAAGCGGCCCGGCTGACTCCCGCCGACATCGACGCGATCGAGGCCCACGGCACCGGAACCCCGCTCGGCGACCCGATCGAGGCCGGCGCGCTGGCCGAGGTCTTCGGCCCCGACCGGGCCGCGAACCGGCCCGTCTACCTGGGCTCTTCGAAGTCGAACATCGGGCACGCGCAGGCGGCTGCCGGTGTCATCGGCGTGATCAAGATGGTGCTGGCGCTGGAGCACGGCGTGCTGCCGAAGACCCTGCACGCCGAGGAGCCCAGCCCGCACATCGAGTGGAAGAGCAGCGGGATCGAGCTGCTGAACGAGGCGCGCGCGTGGGAGCGGGGCGCGGAGCGCATCCGTCGTGCGGGCGTCTCGTCCTTCGGCCTGAGCGGTACGAACGCGCACGTGGTACTGGAGGAGCCCCCGGCCCCGGCCCAGAAGCCCGCGGACCCGGCCGCCGAGGCGCCGGCCGGTCCGCTTCCGGTGGTCGTGTCGGGTCGTGACGAGGCCGCGCTGCGGGAGCAGGCGGGCCGTTGGGCGGACTGGTTGTCCGGGCGCGGTACCGAGGTCCCGCTGGCCGATGTGGCGGCGACGGCTGCCCGGCACCGTTCGCACTTCGAGTCGCGGGCGAGCGTGGTGGCTGCGGACTCCGCCGGTCTGGTGGAGGCGCTGCGGTCGCTGGCCGAGGGCGACTCGCATGACGCGGTGGTGACCGGGATTGCGCGCGAGCGCGGCAAGGTCGTCTTCGTGTACCCGGGTCAGGGTTCGCAGTGGGTGGCCATGGGCCGTGAACTCCTGGCCTCCAACGCGGTGTTCGCTGAAGCCGTTGATGCGTGTGATGCGGCTCTGCGGCCGTTCACGGGTTGGTCGGTGCGTGAGGTGCTGGCCGGTGAGGAGGGTGATCACCCGCCGTTCGACCGCGTGGACGTGGTCCAGCCTGCCCTGTTCGCGATGGGGGTTGGCCTGTCGGCGGTCTGGCGTTCGCTGGGGGTGGAGCCGTCGGCCGTGGTGGGCCACTCGCAGGGCGAGGTCGTCGCTGCTGTGGTGAGCGGTGCTCTCAGTTTGGAGCAGGGCTCGCAGATCGTCGCCCAGCGTTCGCAGGCGGTTCTCGCGTGCGCGGGTCAGGGCGGTATGGCGCTGATCGAGCGTCCGGTGGCCGAGGTCGAGGAGTTCGTGGCCCCGTACGGGGAGGCGCTCTCCGTCGCTGCCGTGAACACGGCGGGTTCGACGGTGATCTCGGGTCAGGCGGACGCGATCGTGAAGATCGTCGCCGAGCTCTCGGACCAGGGCGTGTACGCCCGCAAGATCAATGTGGACTACGCGTCCCACAACGCCCAGATGGACCCCCTGCTCCCGGCCCTCGCGGAGGGCTTCGCGGGGATCGCTCCGACCGGTACGGACATCGCCTTCTACTCGACGGTGACCGGCCAGATCGCCAACGGCACGGACCTGAACGGCACGTACTGGTGCCGCAACCTCCGCGAGCCGGTCCGTTTCGACCGCGCGCTCAACCAGCTTCTCGACGACGGCCACGGCGTGTTCGTCGAGATCTCGGCCCACCCGGTCCTGTCGATGCCGCTGACCGACGGCAGTGCGGAGCGCGGCGGCATCGTCGTCGGCTCCCTCGCCCGTCAACACGGCGAGCCCGCCCAGCTGCTCCGCAACCTCGGCCTGCTCCACGTCCAGGGCCACGACCTCGGCTGGGACTTCGTCCCGGACTCCGGGAACCTCGTACAGCTCCCCTCCTACGCCTTCCAGCGCGCGCACTACTGGATCGACGCCCCCAAGACCTCGGGCGATGTGCGCAAGGTCGGTCTCGACGTCTCCGAGCACCCGTGGCTCGGTGCCGTCATCTCCCTCGCCGACGGCGAAGGGCACCTCTTCACCGGCCGGGTCTCCCTCGCCGAGCAGCCCTGGCTGGCCGGTCACGCGGCCTTCGGCTCGGTCCTCGTCCCCGGCACCGGCCTGCTCGAACTGGCCCTCACCGCCGCCCACCACGTCGGCGCCCCCGGCGTGGCCGAACTCGTGCTCACCGAGCCGCTGTTGCTCGGCTCGGAGGGTTCCGTACGCCTCCAGGTCGCCGTCGGCGCACCCGAGAGCACCGGCCGACGCCCCGTCACCATCTACAGCCGCCCCGAGGGCAGCGACGAGGAATGGCGCCGTCACGCCACCGGTGAACTCGCTGAAACCACAGAGGCACCTGCACCCGCCTCCGCCGATGCTGACGCGTTCGCCGAGCTGGCCCAGTGGCCGGTCGCGGGCGCCGAGTCCGTCGATCTCGACGGCTTCTACGAGGGCTTCCGCGAGCGCGGTTTGGACTACGGTCCCGCGTTCCAGGGCCTGACCGAGCTGTGGCGCAAGGGCGACACGGCATACGGACTCATCCGGCTCCCCGAAGGCCTGACGGCCGACGACTTCGGTGTTCACCCCGCCCTCCTCGACGCCGCGCTGCACACCCTCATGGGCGTACGCGACGAAGAAGCCCGGCAGCGCGTGTTCATGCCGTTCGAGTGGACCGGCGTGGAGCTCCTCGCCGCCGGTGCCACCGAGCTGCGCGTACGCGTCGAGGTCCCGTCCGGCGACGACGAGCGCCTCACCCTCACTGTCGCCGACGGCACGGGCCACCCCGTCGTCCGCACCCGCGGCCTCGCGATCCGCGAGGCGAGCGCCGAGCAGATCCGCGCCGGCGAGCGCGCCGAGCACCTGTACCACGTCGAGTTCCGCCCCACCCCGACCCCGGGCGACGCGGAGCCGGCCGGAGAGACCTGGGCGCTCGAAGGTGACGCCGGGATCGGGGCCGCCTTCGGTGCGCAGGTGTTCGCGGACGCCGACGCGCTCCTCGCGCACCTCGCCGAAGGAGCCGACGCCCCGGCCCGCGTCCTCGTCGACGCCACCGGCAACGCTCCTGCCGCCGACGCCCGCGAGCTGACCGCCGCCGGGCTCGGCATCCTTCAGCTCCTGCTGGCCGAACCGCGCCTGGACCAGACCGAGCTGGTCTGGCTAACCCGCTCCGCTGTTAACGGCGTTAACGCCGTTAACGCCGCCGAGGCGGGCGACGGCCTGACCGACCTGGCCCACGCCGCCCTGTGGGGTCTGCTCCGCGCGGCGCGCGCCGAGCACGCCGACCGTGTGATCCGCCTCATCGACCTCGGCCCCGACGGCGCCCGCGACGACCTCGCACTCGCCCCGGCCCTCACCCTCACCGACGAGCCCGAAATCGCCCTCCGCGACGGGGAGATCCGTACCGCCCGCCTCGTCCGCACGGCCAAGCCCTCCGAGGCCCCGCGCCTGGACCCCGACGGATCCGTTCTCGTCACGGGTGGTACGGGTGAGCTGGGTCGGGCGGTGTCCCGTCACCTGGTGACCGTGCATGGCGTACGTCATCTCGTACTGACGTCCCGGCGCGGCCCGGAGGTTCCGGGAGCCGCTGACCTGGTGGCCGAGTTGGAGGCGGCCGGCGCCGAGACCGTACGGATCGTGGCTGCCGATGTCGCCGATCGTGCGCAGGTCACCAGCCTGCTCGCGGACACGGACCGCCCCTGGACGGGTGTGTTCCACCTGGCGGCCGTGCTCGACGACGGCCTGCTGGTCTCGCAGGACGCGGAGCGTCTGGCGCGTGTCTGGCAGCCGAAGGCAGAAGCCGCGCTCCACCTCCATGAGTTGACGCAGGGCCTCGATCTTGCCGCGTTCGTGCTCTTCTCCTCCGCCGCCGGTGTACTCGGCGGCGCGGGCCAGAGCAACTACGCGGCCGCGAACACCTTCCTCGACGCCCTGGCCGCCCACCGCCGGGCCACCGGTCTTCCCGCGACGAGCCTGTCGTGGGGCCTGTGGCAGCAGGCCGGTCAAGGCCTGACCGCCACCCTCGGCCAGGCCGAACTCGCCCGCATGCGCCGCATGGGCATCGGTGCGCTCACCGAGCAGCAGGGCCTCGCGGCCCTCGACAACGCCCTCGGCTCCGCGCACCCGCACCTGGTCCCGGTCAAGCTCGACCTGGTCACCCTGCAACGACGCCCCGACGAGCTGCCCGCCCTGCTGCGGGCCCTCGTCCGGGCCCCGAAGAAGCGCGTCGGCAGTGCGGGCACCGCTCCCGCAGGCCTGCGCGACCAGTTGGCCGCCCAGCCGGCGGCCGAGCGGCTGCCGTTCCTGATCCGGCTCGTGCAGCGCGAGGCGGCCGTGGTCCTCGGCATCGCGGCAGCCGACGGGATCGGCGCGCAGCAGGTCCTGAAGGAGCTCGGCATCGACTCCCTGATGGCCGTGGAGCTGCGCCGCCGCCTGTCCTCCGAAACGGGCGTCACGCTCCCCTCGACCCTCGCCTTCGACTACCCGACCCCCGCCGCCATCGCCGGCCTGCTCCTCGACAAGCTGGACCTGACCACCGGCAAGCCCAAGGCGAAGCCGAACACCCTCCGCCACACCGCGCCGGCCCCGGCCGCCGACGACCCGATCGCCGTCGTGTCCATGGCCTGCCGACTCCCCGGCGGCATCGACACCCCCGAGGCGTACTGGAACCTGCTCGCCTCGGGCAGCGACGCGATCGGCGAACTGCCGTCGCGCTGGGAGAACCTCGGCGTCTACGACCCGGACCCGGAGGCCGTCGGCAAGAGCTACGCCCGCGAGGGCGGCTTCATCGAGGCCGCCGCCGACTTCGACGCCGCGTTCTTCGGGATCTCCCAGCGCGAGGCCCTGTCCATGGACCCGCAGCAGCGTCTCGTCCTGGAGACCGCCTGGGAGGCCCTCGAACGCGCCGGGATCCGTCCCGGCTCGCTCAGCGAGAGCCGTACGGGCGTCTACCTCGGCGCCATGAGCTCCGACTACGGCGAGCAGGGCCGCGAACTCGACGCCTTCGACGGGTACGTGAGCACCGGCAACGCGTCCAGCGTCGTCTCCGGCCGCGTCTCGTACGCGCTGGGCCTCCAGGGCCCGGCCGTCACCGTCGACACCGCCTGCTCCTCCTCCCTCGTCTCCCTCCACCTCGCCGCGAGCGCGCTGCGCCAGGGCGAGTGCGAACTCGCCCTGGTCGGCGGCGTCACCGTCATGAGCACGCCCCGGCTGTTCGTGGAGTTCTCCCGCCTCAAGGGCATGGCCCCCGACGGCCGCTGCAAGTCCTTCTCCGCCCTCGCGGACGGCGCGGGCTGGTCCGACGGCGTCGGCATCCTCGTCCTGAAGCGGCTGTCCGCCGCCGAACGCGACGGGGACAACGTCCTGGCCGTGATCCGCGGCTCCGCCGTCAACCAGGACGGCCGCAGCCAGGGCCTCACCGCCCCCAACGGGCCGGCCCAGCAGCGCGTCATCCTCGACGCCCTGGAAGCGGCCCGGCTGGCCCCCGCCGACATCGACGCCGTCGAGGCGCACGGAACGGGCACCCCGCTCGGCGACCCGATCGAGGCCGGGGCGCTGGCCGAGGTCTTCGGCCGCGACCGGGACGGCGACCGGCCCGTCTACCTGGGCTCTTCCAAGTCCAACATCGGGCACGCGCAGGCCGCCGCCGGTGTCGCGGGCGTCATGAAGATGATCCTCGCCCTCCAGCACGAGACCCTGCCCAAGACCCTGTACGTCGACGAGCCCAGCCCGCACATCGCCTGGGACGGCAGCGGCCTGGAACTCCTCCGGGACGCCCGCCCCTGGGCCCGCCAGGCCGCGCGCACCCGCCGCGCCGGCGTCTCCTCCTTCGGCCTGAGCGGTACGAACGCCCACGTCGTCCTCGAAGAGCCCCCGGCCCCGTCCACCCCGGCCGCCGCCGCCCCGGCCACCCCGGCCGCCGCCGCCCCGGCCCCGTCCACCCCGGCCGCCGCCGCCTCGGCCCCGTCCGACCCGGCGACCGCAGCGACCGACCCGGCCACAGCGACCGGAGCGACCGAAGCGACCGAAGCGACGGAACGGTCCATAGCGACCCAAGCGACCCAAGCGACCCGAGCGGCCGAACCGACCGCAGCGACCGGAGCGACCCAAGCGACCGACGCGGCCCAGGCGACGGACGGGGCCCAGGCGACCGACGGGGCCCAGGCGCCCGGCGCGGCCCAGGCGACCGAAGCAGCCACCCAGGCCACCCAGGCCACCCAGGCCACCCAGGCCGCCCCGGCCGCCCCGGCCCCCCAGCCCCTGGTCCTCTCCGGCCGTGACGAGCCCGCCCTGCGCACGCAGGCCGCCCGCTGGGCGGACTGGCTCGAGGGTCGGCCCGAGGTGCCGGTGGCCGACCTCGCCCTCACGGCCGCCCGGCACCGCACGCACTTCGAGCACCGCGCCGCCCTCACCGTGGCCACCACCGGCGAAGCGGTCACCGCGCTGCGCGCCCTCGCCGACGGCCGCACCCCCGCGGGCGCCGCCGAAGGCACCGCGGCCGACGGCCCCCTCGCCGTACTGTTCACCGGACAGGGCAGCCAGCGCCCCGGCATGGGCCGTGCCCTGCACGCCGCCCTTCCCGTCTTCCGGCAGGCCTTCGACGCGGTCTGCGCCGCCCTCGACCCGCACCTGAACCGGCCGCTGGCCGAGCTCGTCCTCGGCGGATCCGAGCTCGTCCACGAGACCGAGTACGCCCAGCCCGCCCTGTTCGCGGTCGAGACCGCGCTCTTCCGCCAGTGGGAGGCCTGGGGCGTGCACCCCGCCGCGGTCGCCGGCCACTCCATCGGCGAACTCGCCGCCGCGCACGTCGCCGGGGTCCTCACCCTGGACGACGCGGCCCGCCTGGTGGCCGCCCGCGGCCGCCTGATGCAGGCCTGCGAGCGCGGCGGGGCCATGGCGTCCGTGGAAGCCTCGGAGGCCGAGGTCATCGAAGCCCTCGACACCCTGGAGGTGCGTGCGGGCGCCGCCCAGCGCATCTCGATCGCCGGGATCAACGGGCCCGCGCAGACCGTCGTCAGCGGTGACGAGGCCGCCGTGGCCGCCGCCATCGGCTGGTTCACCGAACTCGGCCGGCGCACCCGCCGCCTGACGGTCTCGCACGCCTTCCACTCCCCGCACATGGACGCCATGCTCGACGCCTACCGGCAGGTGGCCGAGGACATCACCTTCGCCGCCCCGCGGATCCCGGTCGTCTCCACGGTCACCGGCACCCGGATGGGCCCGGACCTGGCGCCGGGCGAAGGCCTGCGCGCCGCCGAATACTGGGTACGGCAGGTCCGCGACGCCGTGCGCTTCCTGGACGCCGTACGGACCCTCGAAGCCGACGGCATCGGCCGCCACCTCGAATGCGGCCCGGCCGCCGTCCTGGCCGCCATGGGCGCCAACTGCGTCACCGACCCCGCCGTGTTCGTCGCCTCGCAGCGCGCGCCCAAGGACCCCGACCAGGCCCCGGACGAGGTCCGCGCCCTCGTCGAGGCCCTCGGCGCGCTCCACGTCAGCGGGCAGGAGCCGGACTGGGATCAGGTGTTCACCGAAGGGCCCGCCGCCGCCCGGGCCCGCGCGGCCGAACTGGCCGCCGACCTGCCCACGTACGCCTTCCAGCGGGAGCGCTTCTGGCTGGAGCCGGCCCGAGGCGGCGCCCGCGGCGCCCGGGACACCGGTCTCGTGCCGGCCGGGCACCCCTGGCTCGCCGCCGTCCTGACGCTCGCCGACGGCGAGGGCCAGCTGCTCTCCGGCCGGCTCTCGCTCGGCGACCACCCCTGGCTCGCCGACCACGCCGTCTTCGGCAGCGTCCTCGTGCCCGGCACCGGCCTGCTCGACCTCGCGCTGGCCGCCGCCCGGGCCGTCGGCTCCGAGCGGGTCGCCGAACTCACCCTCGCCCAGCCGCTCGTCCTCGCCGCCGGCGAACCCCTGCGGCTCCAGGTCAAGGTCGGCTCCCCCGACACGGAAGGCCGGCGGAAGATCGCCGTCCACAGCCAGCCCGAGGCATCCGCCGACCCGGCCGCCTGGACCCTGCACGCCTCCGGCGAACTCGCCGACGACCCCGCCGCCGAAACCCCCGAGGGCCTCGCCGAACTGGCCCACTGGCCGGTCCCGGGAGCCGAGCCCCTCGCACTCGACGGTTTCTACGAGCGGCTCGGCGGCGAAGGCCTCGCCTACGGCCCCGCCTTCCGCGGCCTGACCGCCCTCGCCCGCCGGGGCGACATCGCCTACGGCCACGTCGCCCTGCCCGAGCCGCTGCGCCAGAGCACCGACGGCCACGGAGTGCACCCCGCGCTCCTGGACGCGGCCCTGCACGTCCTGGCCGGCGTCACCCCGGAATCCGGGCAGCCCGAGGGCACCGTACTGCTGCCCTTCGCCTGGACCGACGTCACCCTGTACGCGACGGACAGCACCGAACTGCGCGTCCGCATCGCCCTGGACCCGCGGGAGCCCGCGGACGATACGGCATCCGCGGCCGCCGGGCTCGGCGCGCGCGTCCTGGTCACCGACGCCACCGGCGAGCCCGTCCTGTCGGGCGCGCTCCAGATCCGGCAGGCTTCCGCCGAGCAGCTGAAGGTCACCCGCTCCGAGGGCGACCACCTCTACCGCGTCGACTTCCAGCCGGTGGCCGAGCCCGCCCAGGCCGCCCCGCAGCCCGCGACCACCCTGGTGATCGGCGGCAGCGGAGCCCTCGCCGAGGCCCTCGGCGCCACCTGGTCGGCCGGCCCCGAGCCGCTGCTCGCCGACGGGCCCGCCCCCGCGCGCATCGTCATCGACGCCACCGCCACCGGGCCGGCCGAAGCCGCCGAGCCGGACACGCTCGCCGCGCTGGACCTCGTACAGCACCTGCTGACCGAGAAGACCGCGGAATCCGAACTGGTCTGGATCACCCGCGACGCCGTCGCGGCCCGCCCCGAGGACACCGTGTCCGACCTCGCCCACGCCCCGCTGTGGGGCCTGGTACGGGCCGTCCGCGGCGAGGTCCCCGACCGCACCCTGCGCCTGGTCGACCTCGACACCGCCACCCCCGACCGGGCGGTCCTCGACGCGGCCCTCGCGACCGCCGACGAGCCCGAACTGGCCCTGCGCGGCGGCGCCCTGTTCGCCCCCCGCCTCGTGCGCACCACCCGCGCCGCGGCGGCCCACGGCGGCGAGGCCCTCACCCCGCCCGCCGGCGACGGCCCCTGGCACCTGGACATCCGCGAGAAGGGCAGCATCGACAGCCTCGAACTCGTCCCCGTCCCGGCCGGCGGACCGCTCGGCCCCGACGAGGTGCGCGTCGCCGTCCGCGCCGCGGGCATGAACTTCCGCGACGTCCTCAACGCGCTCGGCATGGTCGCCACGCCCAAGCTCGGCCTGGAGTTCGCCGGCACCGTCCTGGAGACCGGCTCCGCCGTCACCCACCTGCGCCCGGGCGACCGGGCCATGGGCCTCGCGCTCGGCGCCTTCGGCACCGAGGTCCGCGGCGACGGCCACCTGATGGCCAGGCTGCCCGACACCCTCACCTTCGAAGAGGGCGCGACGATCCCGCTCGCCTTCCTCACCGCCTACTACGCCCTCACCGACCTCGGAGCGCTGCGCCCCGGCGAGAAGCTCCTCGTCCACGCGGCCGCCGGCGGCGTCGGCATGGCCGCCGTCCAGCTCGCCCACCACCTGGGCGCCGAGGTCTACGGAACGGCCAGCCACCCCAAGTGGGACGCGCTGCGCGCCCTCGGCCTGCCCGACGAGCGCATCGCCTCCTCCCGCGACACCGCCTTCGAACAGCGGTGGCTCACCGCCACCGGCGGCGCCGGCTTCGACGCCGTGCTGAACTCCCTCGCCGGGGAGTTCACCGACGCCTCCCTGCGGCTGCTACCGCACGGCGGACGCTTCCTGGAGATGGGCAAGACCGACATCCGCGACGCCGGCGCCGTCGCCGCCGCCCACCCGGGCGTCGCCTACAGCGCCTTCGACCTGATGTCGCTGGAGCCCGAGCACCTCCACCGGATGCTCACCGACCTGTCCGGGCTGCTGACCGACCGGGTCATCGCCCCGCTGCCGTACCTCGCGTACGACGTACGGGAGGCCCCCGCGGCCTTCCGTCACATGGCGCAGGGCCGCCACACCGGCAAGCTGGTCCTCACCACCGGCCGGACCCTCGACCCGGAGGGCGTGGTCCTGCTCACCGGCGGAACCGGCGAACTCGGCCGCGACCTGGCCGCGCACCTGGTCGCCGAACACGGCGTCCGCCACCTCGTCCTGACCTCGCGCCAGGGCATGGCCGCCCCGGGCGCGCGGGAACTGGTCGACGGCCTCGAAGCGGCCGGCGCGGCCGGCGTGCGCATCCTGGCCTGCGACGTCTCGGACCGCGACGCCGTGGCCCGGCTGCTCGCCGAAGCGGGGGAGGAGCGCCCGCTGACCGGCGTGGTGCACCTCGCGGCCGTCATCGACGACGGCGTCGTGCACAACCAGACGCCCGAGCGGTTCACCCGCGTCCTCGCCCCCAAGCTGGCCGGCGCCCGGCACCTGCACGAGCTCACCCGCGACCTGGACCTGGCCGCCTTCGTGCTGTTCTCCTCGGTCGCCGGCACCCTCGGCTCGCCCGGCCAGTCCAACTACGGCGCCGCGAACGCCTTCCTGGACGCGCTCGCCGCCCACCGGCACAAGCTCGGCCTGCCCGCCACCAGCCTCGCCTGGGGCCTGTGGGCGCAGGGCGGCGCCGGAATGACCGCGCAGCTCGGCGAGGCGGAACTCGCCCGGATGCGCCGCCAGGGCGCCCAGCCCCTGAGCGCCGCCGAGGGCCTCGCCCTCTTCGACGCCGCCCTGGCCCGCCCCGAACCGCACCTGGTGCCCCTCAAGCTCGACACCGCCCGCCTCGCCTCCGGCGACTCCGGGGCGCGGCCGCCGGCCCTGCTGCGGGCCCTGGTCCGTACGCAGCCCCGCAAGGCCAAGGAGGCCGCCGAGCGCGGCTCGGCCTTCCGGGACCGGCTGGCCGGCCTGCCCGGCGAGGAACGCGAGACGGAGCTGCGCAAGTTCGTCCAGCAGGAGGTGACCGCGGTCCTCGGCCTGTCCGGCAGCGTCCCGCTCGACAAGCCGATGCGGGAGTTCGGCTGGGACTCCCTGATGGCCGTCGAGCTCAAGAACCGCCTCGCCCGGCACACGCAGGTGGCCGTGCCCAACACGCTCGCCTTCGACTACCCCACGCCGCGCGCCATCGCCGGATACCTCCTCGGCAAGCTCTCCTTCGACGGCGCGGCCGCACAGACCGCGGCCGTCGCCGACACCCCGCCGCAGGACCCGGCCCAGGCCGCCCAGTGGGCGGTGGCCCGGATCGGCGCCGAACGGCTGCGCCAGAGCGGCCTGCTGGACCGGCTGCTGGAGCTCGCCGCACCCGCCACCGCCACGGCCGAGGCCCCCGCCGACGCCCTGCAGACCGCCCAGGAACTGACCGACGACGAGATGGACGCGGCCCTGGACGCCGTACTCGGCGGCATCTGACCCCCGGGGGCCGCCCTCCCCCCGGGCCGGCCCCCGGGCCCCTCCCCCCAGCACGCCTTCCCGATGTGGTCCCGCGCAGCGACTGTGCGGGACCACTTCCATGGACGGGCATACGCCGCCGCGGCTTCCACCATCCGCTTCGACGGAGCGCCGTCCCACGCGCGAAGTCCGCTCCGGCGCGTGGTGCGGAGGTCAACGGAACCTCGTACGAAGTCACGCCCCACCTGGGTCGTCGTTCGCAAGCCGAGCTCGCGGCGGGTCGCCCGCCAACGCCAACGGATGATCCAGCGCACCGGTGCCGCGCGCAGACGGAAAACGGCTGCCGCGGACCTCCTGGCGGGAGGTCCGCGGCAGCCTCGGCGACGCGGCGGGAAAGCCGCGTGTCACCCGGTCTTGCGCCGGAAGTACCGCTTCTGCCCGGCCGAACCGCTCATGCCCTTGACCTTCAGACGGCCGTCCTCGTGCGCCTGCCGCGCCCGGCTGGCGTTGCCCTTGCGTTCGAGGGCCTCACGGAACTTCCGGCGGGCGTCGTTCTCCTCGACATTGTTCTGCGGCGTATCGGTCATACGTACCTCCTGGACGCGATGTGCAGCACGGCCGGCCTGACGGGGACGTCCGGCACCGGCGAGCCGTTCTTTGTTGGGGGAAGGGAATGCGGCCTATGCCGGGTCGGGCACGAGACCGCCGGCGGTGAGGTCCGTCCGCTCGCCCTTCCCGGCGGGCCCGGCCTCCGCGTCCGCCGGCTTGCTGCGCGGCAGCAGCGGGGCGAGGGCGGCGGTCAGCAGGAAGGCGGCGACGTTGTACCAGAGAGTGACGGAGACGGCGGAGCTGAAGTCGGCGGCTCGCGCCGCGGCCGTCCCCGCGCTGTCCGGGCCCACGAGCCCGAAGAGGAGGGCCCCGACGACCGCGATACCGATCGCGGCACCGAACTGCGTGGCGGCGTTGACCACGCCGGACCCGGCACCCGCATCCTTGGGAGCCAGGTCACCGAGCACGGCCGTGGCGAGGATGGGCGTGCTCAACCCCATGCCCAGGCCCATGAGGAAGGCCGAGCCGGCCACGTACGGCCATGTCAGTCCAGCGCCCTGGGTGTGCACGACGCCGATCACGGCCAGGGAGCTCAGCGCCATCACGAGGGCGCCCGCCGCCACGAACAGGCGGCCCCGGGTGGCCCCGAAGCGCCAGCCGAGCTGGAACGTGGCGACGATGCCCAGCGGCCACGCCGCGATGGCGAGTGCCGTGTCGCCCACCGACCAGCCCAGACCGAACTGGAGGTGGTAGGTGAGCACGAAGGAGAACGAACTGATGCCGGTGAACGCGAGCAGGGTCACGACCAGGCCGGCGGAAAAGGACCGGTGGCGGAACAGGGTGGGGGGCACGAGAGCGGAGCCGCTCTTCGCCTGCCTCCTGCGCTCGTGGACCACGAACGCGAGGATCAGCGGCACCGAGGCGGCCAACACCACGAACATCCAGGCGGGCCAGCCCTGTTCGCGGCCCTGGACCAGCGGAAACATCAGGGCCAGAGAGGCCGCGGTCAGCAGGACCACGCCGGGCATGTCGAGCTGCGGTCGCTCGTCGGCGCGGAAGGAGGGCAGCGTCCGGGCTCCGATGATCAGCGCGAGAATCCCGATCGGAATGTTGACGAAGAAGATCGTCCGCCAGCCGAGGCCCATCAGGTCGAGGTCGGTGAGCAGACCGCCCAGCAGCGGTCCCCCGATGCTGCCGAGGCTGAGCAGACCGCCCACCAGACCGGCGGCCAGGGCCCACTCCTTGCGGTCGAAGGTCCGGACGATGACGGCCATGACTTGGGGAAGCATCAGGGCGGCCATGAACCCCTGCGCGAAGCGGCCGGCGACCAGCATGCCCGGGGAGACGGCCAGACCGCACAGGGCGGACGCCACGGTGAACAGGGCGACACCGGTCATGAAGACCCGCTTGGCCCCGAAGATGTCACCGAGTCGCCCCCCGGTGATCAGGAACATGGAGAAGGCGAGGGCGTAGCCGGCCATCGTCCACTGTGCGGAAGCGAAGCCGATCTCCATGTCCCGCTGGATGCTGGGCAGGGCAACGGTGACGATGTTGGCGTCGAGGCCGTCGAGGAAGGAGGCGGTGCCGAGTACGCCCAGGGCGACCCATCGCGCGCGTCCGGACTGTGCTGTGTCTGTCACGTGATCAGCTCCTGGGAGAGGGGTGGGGGGTGGTGCGGCCCCGCCGGACCTGCCGCGCGGTGCTGCCTGCGTGCCGCCGCCCGGGGGCGGCACGCAGGGTTCACACCTCGAAGACGGCGCTCGCCCAGCTCATGCCGCGTCCTACGGCGGCCAGGGCGACGTGGTCGCCCTGCCGGAGGGCGTTGTGCTCGACGTCCCGGGCCAGGGCGAACAGCGGGTCGGCGGCGCCGAGGTGCCCGTAGTCCTCGGCGAGCGGCAGGTTGGTGCGCTCAGGTGGGAATTCCAGGGCCTCGACGAGTCCCGCCATCGCCGGCTGGTTGTCGAAGGGCAGGTTGAGCCGGGCCAGGTCGGTGTAGTCGACACCGGCCCGCTTGCAGGCGCGTTCCACTACGAGCCGGTACTGGGCGCGGGCGTGGGCGCCGAACGCGGAGATCTTCTCGTGGTCGTCGCCGAAGTACTCCTTCACGTCGGCGATGCCGCGTACTCTGGGCGCGCCGTTCGCCGCGCCGGGCGTGCCGAAGGGGGCCGCCGCGCCTCCCGCGTCGAGGCGGAAGAAGTCGACGTAGGTGCCGTCCGTGGTGATGTCGCTCGCGCGCCAGCGCAGCCGGTCGTGACCGCGGCGGGCGACCGCCGCGACCGCACCGTCCGAGAAGCACCCCGCCCCGGTCTCCAGCCGGTTCCAGTAGGGCTCGGCGACGCGGCTGGCCGCGACCACCACGGCCGTCCGGTACTCGGGATGGGTGGCGAATTTCCCGGCGACCAGGTCGAACGCGGCTACGCCCGACGAGCACGCCTGGGTCAACAGGACCGCCTCCGCGCCGTCGGCGCCGAGCCGGTGCAGGAGGCTCGCCGCCGCGTCCCAGTACAGGTACTCGGTGATGTCGGTGACCGCGAGGACGAGCAGGTCGATGTCGCCGACGTCCGTGCCGGCGGCGTCCAGCGCCTTCCGTACGGCCCGGTACGACAGGTCCGTCAGGCCCACGCCTTCGGGACACCGGTGCATGTAGCGGCTCGCGTAGGTGCGGACCCGCTCGATGTCCTCGGTGTACTCGGCGGCGACGTCCAGCACCGGTACCTCGTCGCCGAGTTCGTAGCCGAGTGCCATCAGGCCGAAACTCATGTGATCTCCTTGTCTGGGGCCCCTCCGGGCCGTGTCGCTACCAGGTGACCGGCAGCCGGTGCACGCCGTAGATGGCCATGTCGGTGCACAGGGGTATCTCCTCCGCCGGAACAGCCATCTGCAGGTGCGGGAACCGGCGCAGCAGGCCGGCGTACGCGATCCGCAGCTCGACCCGTGCGAGATGGTGTCCGAGGCACTGGTGCACGCCGTGCCCGAACGACAGCTGGCCGCCCGGCCTCCGCCCGGAGTCGAACCGCTCCGGGTCGCCGTCGAAGCGCCGCGGATCGCGGTTCGCGGCCGACAGGGAGAGCACGAGGCACTCACCGGCCGAGATCCGGACGCCGCCCAGGTCGACGTCGGTCAGAGCGGTCCGCATCAGCCCCGCCCGGAAGAGCGGGAGGTAGCGCAGCAGTTCCTCGACGGCGCTGTCGAGGAGGTCCGGCTCGGCCCTCAGCCGGGCCCACTGGTCCGGATGGCTCAGCAGGGTGTAGACCCCGAGTCCGAGCATGCTCGCCGTGGTCTCGTGGCCGGCGATCAGCACCACCAGCGCCACGGTCGCGATCTCCTGGTCGGAGAGCACGTTCCCTTCGATCAGGCCGCTGATCAGGTCCGCCCCGGGCGCCGCGCGTCTGCGCGGCACGAGCCCGCCGAGGTAGGCGAGCATGCCGGCGTACGCGCCGTGCGTCTCCTCCTGCGTGGAGTCCAGCCGGAAGAAGGTGGCCACGTCGTGACGGAACATGTCCTGCTCGGCGTACGGCACGCCGAGGATCTCGCAGATCAGCAGCGTCGGGATCGGGACGGCGAACTCGGCGACGAGGTCGGCTCCGTGCCCCGCGGCTTCCAGCGCGTCCAGCCGCTGCTCGACGATCTCCTCGATCCGGGGCGCCAGTTCCCTGATCCGTCGCGCCGTGAAGTGCTTGGTGAGGAGCTTGCGGTAGCGGGTGTGCTCCGGTGGGTCCATACCGATGAACTGGCCGGGCTCCGCGGGTGTGATGCTCTCCGTGCCGAACGGGTGGTCGAAGGCGGCGTGGTGGTGCAGTTCCTGCCGTGCGCTGAACCGCTGGTCGGCGAGGACGGACCGCACCAGGGAGTGGCTGGTGACCAGCCAGCCCCTGTGCCCGTCCGGGAACAGCATCGGGGTGACGGGGTTCCGGTCCCGGAACACCCCCAGTTCGAGGGGCGGGTCGAGAGGCGAGGGTCGCTCCGTGGGCAGCTTGACCGGCTGGCACAGGGTGTTGCGCACGTCCTACTCCATCTCTCTGGCATCGCGGAGGCCCCTCCAGCCTCGCGACGAGCCCTGGACACGCGCTCGAGCCGACCTCGAGCGGCGGCGCCGGGCGACCTCGCCCGGCTCGCGGATGTCGGTCTTGCCCCGATCTCCAGGAACCGGACGCCGCGCGGCAGCGGCGTCTTCGCGCTCGTCGCCCTCCTCAGCCCGCTCCTGCCCGCCTCGAAGACCCCTCAGGCCGCACCGGAGGCGCCGGCCGCGGAGCCCGCCGGGCAGTCCGCGCCGCCCGCCGCGAAGGACCGGCTGCTCCTTGACTCCGCCTGACCCCGGAAATGGCGAATTCCATTGCATGGGAACGGAATGCGGGGTCGTCATTCCCGCAATTCTGTGCCAGACTTTTTCTGTCGACTGATTGCAGGAGGTATGTATGACTGACAAGTCGTTCGACGGTGGCGTTGCAGAAGATGCCAAGGAGAAGTTCCGCGCTGCACTGGAGCGCAAGTCCAACGCATCGCGCGCCCGCACGGCTCACGAAGAGGGCCGTATGAAGGTGAAGAACATGAGCGGTTCGTCCGGCCAGAAGCGGTACTTCCGCAGGAAGACCGGCTGATCCAGCCCGGCTCACCCCCCCCAGGGGCCGCCGCGGCCATTCCACTGGAATGGACCGCGGCGGCCCTTTTGGTTTGCCCGCGATATCCACTTGAATTCCACTTGAATGCGGCTCGGGTCAGGCTCGGGTCGGGCTTGAATTTCAGTGGAGAAACGAACCTGGAACGACGTGTTCCAGCCATGATCGACAGCAGCTTGCGAGTCATTCCGTACGCATTCCCGTGCGGGACCCGAGCCCGGCTTTAGTGCCCGGGCCGATCCTGGAGTGTCCGGCACCAGGGCACGTCCCGGTGCGACCGTGTCGAAAGGGGCTCCCCATGATCATCGTCAAGGAACGTCCGCTGCTGACCGCCCCTGCGGTGCGTGCCACCCCCGCGGGGGACCGCCCGGCCACCCCGCCCGCGGACGCACACCGCGCGGCGGACCGGACGGCGGCGGACCGGACGGAGCGCACGGAGCGGACGGTCGGCGCGGCGGCCGTCACGGCCGGCGGCGCGGCCGATGCCGCGGCCCCCGCCCAGGACACCTCGCTGGCCCTCGCCATGGCCTCGATCCGCATCTCCCGGGGCAACCCCACCGCCGAGGAGATCGCCGCGCTCGCCGTCCTCCTGACGGCCCGTCTGGGCAAGCGGCACGAGGCCCGGCAGCCCGCACCCGCCCCCGCGCGCAGCCGCAGGCTGCCGTCCCTGTCCTGTCAGCCGTTCCGCGCGCCGGGCGCCTGGGCCTCGTAGCGTTCACAGCCAGTCCAATGCAACGAACGGCGGGCTGACGTTGCATTGAAAGCATGCCTCGTTGCAACGATATCCATGCTTTTACCTGCGGTGATGTCATCCATGCGCAACGAACTCGTTGCCGAATAACTAAAGGCTACGTAGCGTTTCTGTCGTCGGAAACAAACACGAGCAGCCAGGAGAGCATCATGCAGAACTTCGACACCCCCGCCCCCGTCTCCGCCGTCGTCGACGTCCCCGCGGGCCGCGTCCTGTTCATCGCCGCCGACCGCGCCGACACCACCGTCGAGATCCTGCCCGCGGACGCCTCGAAGGGCCGCGACGTGAAGGCGGCGGAGCAGACCGAGGTCTCCTACGCCGACGGCGTCCTGCGCATCGGCACCCCGGCGAAGAACCAGATCCTCGGCGCCTCCGGAGCCATCGAGGTGACCGTCCAGCTGCCCGCCGGCTCCCGCGTCGAGGCGAAGGCGTCCGGCGCCGAACTCCGGGGCGTCGGGCGGCTCGGAGACGTGGCCTTCGAGAGCGCGCAGGGCTCGGTCAAGCTCGACGAGACCGCGGGCGCCCGCATCACCCTCCTCGCCGGGGACGTCTCGGTCGGCCGCCTGGGCGGCCCCGCCGAGATCAGCACCGCGCAGGGCGACATCCGGATCGCCGAGGCCGTGCGCGGCACGGTCGTGCTGAGCACCCAGGCCGGCGACGTGTCGGTCGGCGCCGCCCGCGGCGTCTCCGCCTCCCTGGACGCGGGCACCGGCCTCGGCCGGATCAGCAACGCGCTCAAGAACACCGACGGCGCCGCGGAGCTGAACATCCACGCGACCACCGCCCACGGCGACATCACCGCCCGCAGCATCTGATGCGCCTCCTGCGACCGCGGCCGCGGCCGGGCCCGAGAACGGGCCCGGCCCGGCCTACAGCCGGCGCAGGAGCGCCGCCCGGTCGACCTTGCCCTGCCGGGTCAGGGGCAGCTCGTCCAGCGCGATGATGCGCGCGGGGACCATGTACGACGGCAGCACGGTCCGCAGGGCCCGTACGACCTCGGCCTTCGGCAGGGGCTCGGCCGTCGGCACGTAGAAGGCGGCCAGCGACCGCCCGCCCCGCCCCGTGGGCGCCACCACCGAAGCGGCCCGGACGCCCGGGCACTGAAGAAGGGCGCTCTGCACCTCGCCCAGTTCGATCCGGTAGCCGCGCACCTTGACCTGGTCGTCGAGGCGGCCCAGGAACTCCAGGTCGCCGCCGGCCAGCCAGCGGGCGCGGTCACCGGTGCGGTACATGCGCTCGCCGGGGCGCACCGCTCCCGGGTCGGGCAGGAACTTCGCGGCGGTGAGGGGGGCGGCCGCGGCGTAGCCCAGGGCGAGGCAGGTCCCGGCGATGTACAGATCGCCCTCCTTGCCGAGGGGGCAGGGCCGCAGCTCGCTGTCGAGCACGTAGTAGCGGGAGTTCTGCATCGGCTTGCCGTACGGGATGCTCGGCCACGCGGGGTCGACGTCCCGCACCCGGTAGTCGTTGGACCAGACGGTGCACTCCGTGGCGCCGCCGAACGACACCACCTCGGCGTTCGGGAACGCGGCACGGATCTGGTCCGGGAGCGGCACCGGGATCCAGTCGCCGCTGAGCAGGGCCAGGCGGAGCGTGTCGCGCCCGGCGGGCTCGCGGGCCTGGACGAAGGGCATGACCATGGCCAGGGAGGCGGGAGCCGAGTCCCAGATGGTGATGGCCTCCCGTTCGAGCAGGTCCACCAGGGTGTCCGGCTCGGCGAGTTCGGCCCCCGACGCCAGCCGTACGGTCGCGCCGGCGGCGAGCACGCCGAACATGTCGTAGACCGAGAGGTCGAAGCAGAAGGACGTGACGAACAGGAGCTTGTCGTCGGGCCCGACCCCGTAGGTGCGGTTCACCCAGTCGATGAGGTTCACCGCCGACCTGTGGGCGACGGAGACGCCCTTGGGCGTACCGGTCGAGCCGGACGTGAAGATGGTGTAGCAGACGTCGTCGGCCGTCGGACCGGTGGTGAGGGGGCCGGCCGGCCGGAGGCCGATGTGATGGCCCGTCCACAGCGGCTCGCGCGACGGCGCCGCACGGCCGTGGGAGGCCGCGGCACGCTCGCGCGACGGCTCGACGCGGATGACGGCGTCGTAACGCTCGGCCAGTTCGCCGCTGAACTCCCCGGACCGGCGGCGGTGGACCTCCGCGCGCGCCACCCCGGGCAGCAGTTCGGGCAGCCGCTCGACGAAGCGCGGCGGCACCCGCAGGCCGGAATGCGTGCCGAGCCCGGGGTCGACGAGGTCGGCGAGGACGATGACGCCGTCGTCGGCGAGCAGCCCGAGCAGCGAGTCGAGGACGCCCGTCAGGTGGTCGAGGTCGGGCAGGAACTGCACCGTACTGGCCAGCACGACGACGTCGAACCGGCCGCTCACCCGCTCGGCGGCCTCGTGCGCGAAGCACACCACACCCTCGACCTCGCCCCCGGCGCGGGCCCCGGCCTCCCGGCTGCGGGCCACCGACACCGGCGAGGGGTCGACGGCGACGTAGCGGGACGCCCCGGGCGCCAGGGCCTCGACGATCAGGCCGGATCCGCACCCGATCTCCAGGACCGCGGGCCGTTCGGCGGAGGTCGCGGACCGTACGAACCGCGCCACGTGCTCCTGGTAGCCCCGGAGGTCGTCGGCGGTGAAGGGCCGCTGCGAGCGGCGGGTGTTGAAGCCCGCGGCCTCGAGCGGGTCGGGGGAGCCGGACAGGTAGTCGAAGAGGTCCGCGACCGCCTCGCGCCGGAAGGTGGCCGACCAGGAGAACTCCTCCGGGATGCCCGGGCACAGCACGTGGCGCAGCGAGGGCACCTCCCACCGGAACTCCTGCACGGCGGGCAGGGACGCGCGGTCGGTCAGCACGGCAGCCACGCCGAGCTGGTCGAGCAGGCCGACCACCCGGGAGTCCGGCCACGCCGGGTCGAGCGGCACGTAGGAGGCGCCGGCCTTGAGCACCGCGAGCATGCCGACGAGGGCCGAGGCGTCGCGCTCGCCGTACACGCCGACGGCCGAGCCCCGGCCCACGCCCAGCTCGCGCAGCAGCCGCGCCAGCCGGTTGGTGTGGCGGTCCAGTTCGCCGTGGGTGACGACCTGCTTGTCGGAGGTCACGATCGCCGGGCGGTCCGGGTGGCGGCGGGCGGCCTCGGCGATCAGGACGGGGATCGTGGCGTCGTCGCGGAAGGGCCGCGCGGTCTCGTTCCACCTGCTCCAGGGGGCGTCCGCGACGGACACCGGCCGGGCGCTCACCGGGCCGGTGCGGCCGGTGCGGCCGGCGCGGCCGGCGCCCGAAGGCCCTCGTGGGCCGCCAGCGCGCCGGTCAGTTCGTTCACCGTCGGGTGGTTGAAGAAGAGCCGCAGGGCCAGGCGCACGCCCAGCTCCGCCCCGAGCGTGGCCATGATCTCGGCGACCAGCAGGGAGTTCCCGCCGGCCTCGAAGAAGTCCTCGTCGTCGCCGAAGTCCTCGTGCTCCAGCGCGTCGGCCCACTGGGCCCGCACCTGGGCGCGCAGCAGTTCGAGGTCCGGGCCGTGGTGGCCGATGAGGTCCGGGCTCGCCACCCCGACCGATCCGAAGTCGTTCACCGATCTCTCCCGCGTTCTCTCTCGGTGCTCTGGGGTCCGCGCTCACCCGGCCGAGGGCTCCGACCGGCTGCCAGTCTCGCCGCGACGGCCCGGCGTTGTCCGAGGATCTTTCAGAGGTCAGTCAGGGTTGGCGCCCGTGGGCCGCGGTGACTGGTCATCCTCACGTGCATGGGAACTCACACGAAAAGCCCCTGGTTCGTCGGCGTCCCTCACGACGGCCCCAAGGAGTGCGCGCTGTACGCCTTTCCGCACGCGGGCGCCGGCGTGACCACGGTGCGCCCGCTGTGCGTCGAGCTGTCCGGCGCCTTCGACGCCTTCGCGGTTCGCCTCCCGGGCCGGGAGTCCCGGCTCGAGGAGCCGGCGGAGACCGTCATGGCCGACCTCGCCGACAAGCTCGCCGGCGAACTGCTCCACCACGCCGACGGACGGCCCGTGGTGCTGTACGGGCACTGCGCCGGCTCGACGATCGCCTACGAGGTGGCGCGGCGCCTGGGCCCCGCCCGGGTGCGGGCACTGGTCGTCTCCTCCAACCCGGCCCCCGGCAGCGTCCGCCGCGAGCCCACCTTCGCGCTGCCGCGGCCGGAGTTCCTCGGGCAGGTCGTGGCGGACGGGTACCTCCCGGCGCAGCTCCTCGGCAACGAGGAGCTGCTCGACATCGTCGAGCCCGCCCTGCGCGCCGACTACGAACTCGTCGAGACCCACGAGCTGGAGCTGTACGAGCGCGGCGGCGCCGACCCCGTCGCGGTCCCGACCGTGGCCGTGTACGGCAGCGACGACCACACCGTCGAACGCGCCCAGCTGGAGGCCTGGTCGGCGCTCACCACCGGGCCGTTCCGGGTCGTGTCGCTGCCGGGCGGCAACGACCTGCCGACCAGCCGGCCGGCGGACCTGGCGGCGGCCATCGGCGAGGCCGTGGCGGCCCTCGCCTGAGCAGGGGCCCGGCGCCCGATGCCCGGCGCCCGGCGCCCGGCCGGGTCTGGCACACATCTGTCAGGCGGCCGGATGACCCGGTGCCCCGCTTCCTAGGGTGGGCTCCCGACCGACCGACCGACCCCGCGCACGACGACCCGGAAGGGAACAGGAGCATGGCGCCCCTCATCACCGCGCGACAGCGCCCCACCAGCCCGTTCGAGGAGGCCGAGGCCGAGGCCGAGGCCGCGCTCCGCGGGCAGGACGGCGTGGCGCAGGCGGTCGTGGTCTCCCGCGAGAACGGGCTCGGGGAGCGGCGCCTGGTGGCGTACGTCGTACCCGGGGTGCCGGACGCGGACGTGACCCGGCACGTCGAGAAGTGGCGTGCGGTCTACGACGAGATGTACGGCGACACCGTGCCGGAGACCACCGGGATCGGCGACGACTTCACCGGATGGAACAGCGCCTACACCCGCGAGCCCATCCCCCTGCCGCAGATGCGCCAGTGGCGGGCGGCCGCCGTGGACCGGGTGCGCGCCCTGGGGGCGCGCCGGGTGCTGGAGATCGGGGTGGGCTCCGGGCTCCTGCTCGGGCCGCTGGCCCCGCGGACCGAGGCGTACTGGGCCACCGACTTCTCCGACGCGGTCATCGAACGCCTCGGCGCCCAGGTCGCCGCGGACCCGCGGCTCAGGGACAAGGTGACGCTGCGATGCCGGCCCGCCGACGCCGCCGACGGACTGCCGGCGGAGCACTTCGACACGGTCCTCCTCAACTCGGTCGCGCAGTACTTCCCCGACGCCGCCTACCTCTCGGCCGTCCTGGACGTCGCGCTCCGGCGGCTCGCCCCGGGCGGCCGGATCCTCGTCGGCGACGTCCGCAACCTCGGCACCCTGCGGGAGTTCCTGACGGCCGTCCACCACGCCCAGCGCCCCGGTGACGAGCCGTCCGCCGTGCGGGCGGCGGTCGACCGCGCCGTGCTCCGCGAGACGGAACTCCACCTCGATCCGGGCTTCTTCACCGACTGGGCCGACGCGCGCGACGAGGTCGTGGCCGTGGACGTCCGGCTCAAGCCCGGACCGGACGGGAACGAACTCACCCGCCACCGCTACGAAGTCGTCCTGCACAAGGGGCCGGGCCGGCCGACGCACCTCGCGGACCTCCCCGCCGTCACCTGGGGCGCGGACGTGCACCGGCTGTCCGGCCTGGAGGCCGAGCTGGCGCGGCACGGCGGCCGCCTGCGGCTGACCCGGATACCGAACGCCAGGCTGGTGAGCGAGGCGGCCGAGTGCGGGGTCCCCGCCACGGCGCAGGGCACTCCCCTCGACCCGCACGCGCTGGAGGCCTGGGGCGAGGAGCACGGCCGCGCCGTCCTGTGCACCTGGTCGGCCGAGGCGCCCGGCTGGTTCGAGGCGGTCATCGTGCCCGCGGACGGCACGCACTGCTACGGCGGGGTGTACCGGCCCCTGGACACCCGGGCCAGACCGCTCGCCAACGTGCCCGGCGCGTCCCGCCGGGCGTCGAGGCTGCCGGCGGTGCTGCGCCGCGACCTGGCGGCCGAACTGCCCGGCCACCTGGTGCCGGACGACATCGTGGTCGTCGCACACCTGCCGCTGGCCCCCGACGGCACGGTCGACCGCGCCGCGCTCCCCGAACCGACGTGAAGGCAGTGAAGGCAGTGAAGGCAGTGGCAGCAGTGGAGGAGACATGGCAGTGAACCCGTTCGACGACGAGGACGGCGAGTTCTACGTGGTGGTCAACGACGAGGAGCAGCACGCGCTGTGGCCCACGTTCGCCGCCGTGCCCGACGGCTGGCGCGTGGTGGCCGGGCCGGCCGGGCGGGCGCGGAGCATGGCGTACGTCGAGGAGAACTGGACCGACCTGCGGCCCCGGAGCCTGCGCGAGGCGGCGGCGCGGACCTGAGGCGGGCCTGAGGCGGGCCTGTGACCACGGGCTCGACCGGGGCTCGTCCGTGCCGAGAGGTCCATGGGTTTCGGTGGTTCGGACCGGATGTACGTGGGTTGTGCAGGGAGGACGTGCCCGTGGGCGTTCGAAATTCCGACGTCGTCTTCGTCCGTTGGCCGGCGCAGGCGGATCTGAGAACCCGCTGCCGGCAAGAGGGAATGCCGCGCCTGCTCGTCGTGGAGGCGGGCGCGCAGCCGCCGATCAGCAACGATCCGGTCGAGGACTGGGTGCGCCCCCCGGTGTCCCGGGACGATCTCGAAGCCCGGGTCACCGTCCTGCAGAGCCGCTTCGACAGCAACCGGGTACCGACGCTCGACTCGACCGGCACCCTGAGCTTCGGTCACCACTCCATCACCGTCTCCACCACGCAGACGGAGTTGATGCGACTGCTCGTCGACCGCTTCGGCGACGTCGTGCACCGCTCCGAGTTCGTGCAGCGCTTCGCCCTGCAGACGCTGACGCTGAACAGGAACGCGCTCGACCTGCACATCATGCGGCTCCGCCGCAGGCTCCTGCCCATCGAACTGTCCATCCGGACCGTGTGGGGACGGGGCTACATGCTGGAGAACGCGGTGTCCGCCGAGGCCGTCCAGGTGACGAACGCCTCCGGTGTCTGACCGTGCCGCACCCGGCAGAGCGCAGGGACCAACCGACCATTCGACACCGGAGATTACCGTGGACTCCTCGACGACCAGCACCCTCTACGAGGTGGGCGACCTGCCCCCGCTCGGGACCGTACCCCGCTCCATGTACGCATCGGTCATCCGCCCGGAACGGTACGGGGCCCCGGCCACGGCCTTCCGTACGGAGGTGGTGGAGACGCCCGAGGTGCCGCCCGGGTTCGTCCTCGTCGCGGTCATGGCCGCCGGCATCAACTACAACAACGTCTGGGCGGCCAAGGGACATCCCGTCGACGTCGTGGCGGCACGTCAGCGGCAGGGCAGCCCGGAGCCCTTCCACGTCGGCGGATCGGATGCCTCCGGAATCGTGTGGAAGGTCGGAGAGGGCGTACGGCAGGTCAAGGTCGGCGAGGAGGTCATCGTCTCGGCCGGCCTGTGGGACGAGCGCGATCCCGATGTCCGGCTCGGCGTCGATCCCATGCTCGCGGCCTCGCTGAAGGCGTGGGGCTACGAATCGAACTGGGGCTCCTTCGCCCAGTTCGCCCTGGTGGCCGACTTCCAGTGTCTGCCCAGGCCCACCCGGCTGAGCTGGGCGGAATCCGCCGGGTTCCTGCTGACCGGAGCGACGGCGTACCGGCAGCTCAACGGCTGGGCACCCAACACGGTGCAACCCGGGGACGGAGTCCTCATCTGGGGCGGCTCCGGCGGCCTCGGCTCCATGGCCATCTCCCTGACCCGGCAGATGGGCGGCAGGCCCATCGCCGTCGTGTCCTCGCCGGAGAAGGCCAAGTACTGCCTCGACCTGGGGGCCGCGGGCGTCATCGACCGGACCAAGTTCAGCCACTGGGGACGCGTGCCCGAGGCCGGCACCGAAGCGCATAAGCGGTGGACCGCCGACCTGCGGGCCTTCGGACGGGAGATCTGGGACATCCTCGGCGAGAAGGCGTCCCCGAAGATCGTTTTCGAGCACCCGGGCAGCGACACCATCCCCACGTCGGTCTACGTGTGCGGCACGGGCGGAATGATCGTGATCTGCGGGGCCACGTCCGGCTTCAACGTGGACGTCGACCTCAGGTACCTGTGGATGAGGCAGAAGCGGCTCCAGGGATCCCACTTCGCCAACCCGCGCGAGTGCCTCGCCGTGACCCGCCTCGTCGACATGGGCCTGCTCGACCCGCACCTGGGGCACACGTACGCCTTCGAGGAGATCGGCCGGGCCCATCAGGACCTGCTGGAGGGCGTGCAGGCTCCGGGGAATTCGGCCGTACTGGTCGGTGCGACGAACAATCCCGGTCTCGGAGACCGCTGAGCCGTCGCGGCAACCCTCGGGGAATTCTCGGGGAGCGCTTGAGGAACAGTTGTGCCGCAATCGCGAGAAAGCTGCACACGGCACGAATGGACGGATCGAGATCCGGGTTGTCTGGCATCATCGAGTCACGCCGATCCGCGGGGTTTTTCCCGAAGTCGAGGGAATTGTGTATCCGCGGCACGGCGTGACCGGATGTCCTCCGAGCAGGGGTTCCGCCTGGGCCGGCCGAACAGGCCCTTACAACCACGGAGTCGACTTGACCAGGACCGATCTGCAGCCGGTGGCGTTCCCCACCGAGCGCACCTGCCCCTTCAGCCCGCCCCCGAAGCTGACCGAGCTGCGGGACGAGCACCCGGTGAGCAGACTGGCCTACCCCGACGGCACCGAAGGCTGGCTGGTCACCGGGTACGCCGCCGCGCGTGCCGTCCTGAACGACCCCCGGTTCAGCTCCCGCGGAGAGCACCGCCGGATGGCGGTGGGGGAGGGCGCCCCGGGGCCGACCAGGCCGGGCGTCTTCATCTTCATGGACCCGCCGGAGCACAGCCGGTTCCGGAAGCTGTTCACCGGTGAATTCACCGTACGGCGGACCAGGAACCTGGAACCGAAGGTGGAGCGGATCACCGCGGACCGGATAGCCGCGATGCGGGAGATCGGCCCCCCGGCGGATCTCGTACGCGAATTCGCCCTGCCGATTCCCTCCCTGGTGATATGCGAGCTGCTGGGCGTTCCGTACGAGGACCACGCATTCTTCCAGCGGCATTCGGAAACCATGCTCGACTACGACCGCTCGATGGACGAGGTCGTGGAGGCATTCCAATTGATGGCGGAATTCCTGACCCGGCTGATCCGCCTCAGGCGCGAGCGCCCGCAGGACGACCTGCTGAGCCGGGTCGCCGCCTCCGACCTCACGGACGAGGAGGCCGCGGGTTCGGCGATGCTCCTCCTCACCGCGGGCCATGAAACCACCGCGAAGATGCTGGGACTCGGCACGTACCTGCTGCTCTCCCGGCCGGAGCAACTGGCGCTGCTGCGCCGGGACCCGTCCCTGATCGACGGCGCGGTCGAGGAGTTGCTGCGCTACCTGAGCATCGTCCAGTTCGGCATCATCCGAGGAGCCGTGCAGGACGTCGAGCTGGAGGGCCGGCTGATCCGGGCGGGCGAGGTCGTGACCGTGGCCCTGTCCGCGGCCAACCGCGACGGCGACGCCTTCCAGGACCCGGACGCACTCGACCTGACCCGCAGCGCCGGCCGGCCCCTCGGCTTCGGCTACGGCGTGCACCAGTGCGTGGGACAGCAGCTCGCCCGGGTCGAAATGCGGGTGGCCTTCGGCCAGTTGATCCGCGAGTTCCCCGGCCTGCACCTCGCCGCCGCGCCCGACGAGATCGAGACGACCCACCTGTCGTCGATGTACGGCGTGCGGCGCCTGCCCGTCGGCTGGTGACGGCCGTGAGGGTCGAAGTCGACACGGACAAGTGCTGCGGCGCGGGCATGTGCGCCCTCACCGAGCCGCTGGTGTTCGACCAGAGCCCGGCGGACGGGACCGTCGTGCTGCTCAGCCCGCATCCGCCCGAGGAACTGTGGGACAGCGTCGAGGAGTGCGTGCGGGTGTGCCCCGCCCAGGCGATCAGCCTCGACGAGACCGCGTAGGGACCGGCCGGCCGGCCGCGGCCGCCCCGTACCCCGGCACCGCCGGCGCGGACCACCGTGCCTTTCACCTGCCCGAAGTGAGGATGCGTGATGAACGCCGACGACATTGCCATCATCGGACTCGGCTGCCGCCTCCCCGGCGGGATCGATTCCCCCGAGGCGCTCTGGCAGGGCCTGTTGGACGGGATCGACGCCATCGGGGAGGTCCCCCCGCAGCGGTGGAGAGCCGATGACTGGTATGACGCCGACCCCGCGGCCCCCGGCAGGATGACGACGCGCTGGGGCGGGTTCCTCGACGACGTCGCGGGGTTCGACGCCGCGTTCTTCGGCATCTCGCCCACCGAGGCCGCCCAGATGGATCCGCAGCAGCGGGTGGCCCTGGAGGTCGCCTGGGCCGCGGTCGAGGACGCCAGGATCCGGACCGACCGGCTCGCCGAAACGGCCACCGGCGTGTTCTTCGGCACCATGTGGCAGGAGTACCACCTGGCCACCGGAGCGTCCGCCGGTGAGATCCGCACGCACACCGCCATCGGCACGGACACCTCGATCATCCCGGCCCGCATCGCCTACGCCCTCGACCTGCGCGGCCCCGTGATGTCCATCGGCACCGGATGCAGCTCGTCCCTCGTCGCCGTCCACCAGGCGGTCCGGAGCCTGCGCTCGGGCGAATCGGACCTCGCGCTGGCGGGCGGAGTCAGCCTCATCCTCCACCCGCACACCACCGTCGCGATGTCCAAGTTCGGCACGCAGAACCCCGACGGGCAGTGCCGCGCCTTCGACGCCGACGCCAACGGATACGTACGGGGCGAAGGCTGCGGCGTCGTCGTCCTGCGCCGGCTCGACGACGCCCGGCGCAGCGGCGACCGGATCTACGCGGTCATCCGCGGCAGCGCCGTGAACAACGACGGCACCACCGACGGCCTGGCCACCCCGAGCGCCGACACACAGGCCGAAGTGCTGCGCTCGGCCTGGCGGGAGGCCGGCACGGCCCCCGGCCTGGTGTCGTACGTGGAGGCCCACGGCACGGGGACCCGCCGGGGCGACCCGATCGAGGCCGCGGCCCTGGGCAGCGTGTTCGGCGACGGCAGGAAGGCCGGCCGGCCGCTGCGGATCGGGTCGGCCAAGACCAACTTCGGCCACCTTGAACCGGCCGCCGGGGTACTCGGCGTACTCAAGACCTCCCTGGCCCTCTTCCACGGCGAACTGCCCCCCAGCCTGCACTTCCGCCGGCCCAACCCGGACATCGACTTCGACGCGGCGAACCTGGCCGTGGTCACCGACCGGCAGCCGTGGCCCGAGGGAGCGCGGCTGGCCGGAGTCAGCAGCTTCGGCTACGGCGGCACCAACGCCCACCTCGCACTGGCCGGGCCGCCCGCACAGCCCGCCGACGTCCGAGAGCCCGCCGCGCCTACGCGGATCCCCTGGGTGCTGTCCGCGCGCTCCGAGGAGGCCCTGCGGGAGCGGGCCCGCCGGCTGCGCGCCCACCTCGCCGCGCACCCCGGCCTCTCGGCCGCCGACATCGGCTTCTCCCTGGCCGCCACCCGCGCCGACCACGAGTACCGGGCCGTCCTGCTCGGACGGGAGACCGCGGACCTGAGCCGCGCGCTGGAGGCGCTCGCCTCGGGAGCCCAGGTGCCGGACCTGGTCGTCGGATCCGGCCGCGGGCGCGGCCCGGTGCTGATGTTCGCCGGACAGGGTGCGCAGTGGGCCGGCATGGCCGCGGAACTGCTCGACTCCTCACCGGTGTTCGCCGAACGGTTCGCGCAGTGCGAGGCGGCGCTGGGACCGTTCGTGGACTGGAAGCTCACCGAGGTCATCGGGGACGCGGACGCCCTGGAACGCGTGGACGTCGTACAGCCCGCCCTGTGGGCGGTGATGGTGTCCCTGGCCCGGCTGTGGAAGCACTTCGGCGTCGACCCGGAGGTACTGCTCGGGCACTCGCAGGGCGAGATCGCCGCCGCCTGCGTGTCCGGCGCGCTGTCGCTCGAGGACGCGGCGGCCGTGGTGGCGCTGCGGGCCCGGGCCATCCGCCGCGGTCTGGCGGGCCGGGGCGGCATGGTCTCGCTGGTGTGCTCGCGGGCCGACGCGCTGCGGCTGACCGGGCGGTGGCCGGACCGGCTGTCGGTGGCGGCCGTCAACGGGCCCCGGAGCACGGTGGTCTCCGGCGATCCGGAAGCGCTCGACGAACTGCTCGCGCACTGCGGATCCGCCGGGATCCGCGCCAAGCGGGTCCCGGTCGACTACGCCTCGCACTCGGCGCAGGTGGAGGCGATCCGCGAGGACATCCTGACGGACCTGGCCGGGATCCGGCCGCGCCCCGGAGCGGCCGGCTTCTTCTCCACCGTCGACGTCGGCCGCACCGACACCGCGACCCTGGACGCGGGCTACTGGTACCGGAACCTGCGCTCCACGGTCGAACTCGACGCGTGCGTGCGCGCGCTGGCCGCCGAGGGCCGCAGCGTGTTCATCGAGTGCACCCCGCACCCCGTGCTCACCATGGGCGTGGAGGAGAGCGCCGAGGTGCGCACCGTCGGAACGCTGCGCAGGCAGGAGGGCGACCGCTTCCTGACGGCCCTGGCCGAGGCGTACGCCGCCGGGGTCGACGTCGACTGGAGCCGCGCCTTCGAGCGGGCGAACGTCGTGGACCTGCCCACCTACCCCTTCCGGCACCAGCGGTACTGGATCGACGGCGCGGCGAGCGGCGGCGGGCCGACCGAGGACGCGCCGTTCTGGGACGCGGTGGGCCGCGAGGACCTCGACGGGGTGGCCCGCACCCTGGGCCTCGACCCCGACGCCCTCGCCCCCGTCCTGCCCGCCCTGGCCTCCTGGCGCAGGCGGAGCACCTCGGAGTCCGTCGTGGACGGCTGGGAGTACAAGGCCGACTGGACGGAGGTTCCCGGACCGGCGGTGCGCCCGGGCGACTGGCTGGCCCTCGCGCCCGCCGGCGACGTCTGGGCGCGCTCGGTGGCCGGGGCGCTGACCGGACAGGGCCTGCGCGTCACCCTCATGGAGCTCGAACCCGGCCTCGACCGGGGCGCGCTCGCCGCCCGGCTGCGCGGCACGGCGTGCGACGGCGTGCTCTGCCTGTCGGCGGGTCAGGACGGGCCGTACGCCGGGTACACGGGGGTTCCCGCGGGCTACGCGGCGACCCTGACGGCCGTGCAGGCGCTGGGGGACGCGGGCGTGAGCGCCCCGCTGTGGTGCGTGACGCGGGACGCGGTCGCCGTCCCGGACGCCGACGCCGACGCCGACGCCGATGCGGACGGGACGGTCGACCCGGACGGGTCCCTGGTGTGGGGGCTGGGACGGGTCGTCGCCCTGGAGCACTCCGAGCGCTGGGGCGGTCTGGTCGACCTGTCCGCCGCGTACGACCCGGGCGTACTGGCCGGGGTGCTCACCGGCGACCACGGCGAGGACCAGATCGCGATCCGGGGCTCTGTGCCGTACGGCCGCCGGCTGGTCCGCGCCGCCGCCGCGGGACCGGCCCGCGGCTGGAGCCCCGCGGGGACGGTGCTGATCACCGGCGGAACGGGCGCGCTCGGCGCCGAGGTCGCGCGCCGGCTGGCCGGTCAGGGCGCCGAACACCTGGTGCTGGTCAGCCGGAGCGGGCCGGACGCCCCCGGGGCGCAGGCCCTCACCGCCGACCTCCAACGGCTCGGGGCCGGCGTCGAGATCGTCGCCTGCGACGTCGCCGACCGGGAAGCGGTCCGCGCGCTCGTCGAGCGGACCCGGCCCGACGCGGTGGTGCACGCCGCCGGAGCCCTGCACGACGCGCTCGTCCAGGACCTCACCCCGGACCGGGTCGACGCGGCGCTGCGGGTCAAGGCACAGGGGGCGTGGAACCTGCACGAACTCGCCCCCGGACTGGACGCGTTCGTGCTCTTCTCCTCGTGGGGCGCGACCGTCGGCGTGCCCGGCCAGGGCAACTACGCGCCCGGCAACGCCTACCTGGACGGCCTGGCGGCGCTCCGCCACGCCCAGGGGCTGCCCGCGACCTCGGTGGCCTGGGGCCCGTGGGCCGGGGACGGGATGGCGCGGGGGCCGGTGAAGGAGGTCCTCGACCGCCACGGCGTGCCCGCGATGGCACCGGACCTGGCCCTGCTGGCCCTGGACCGGGCCGTGGCCTCCGCGGAGCCCTGCGTCACCGTGGCGGACGTGCGCTGGGACCGGTTCCGTACGGTGTTCACGGCCACCCGCCCCAGCGCCCTGCTCGCCGACCTGCCCGACGGCCGGGACGCCTCGGCCGGGCAGGAGCCCGCGTTCCGGCGGCGCCTGGCCGCACTCCCCGCAGACGGCCGGATGCGCGCCGCACGGGAGGAGGTCAGGGCGCAGACCGCGCTCGTACTCGGCCACGCGGCGCCGGAGGCGGTGGACGTCGAGCGCACCTTCCGGGAACTCGCCTTCGACTCGGTCCTCGGCGTCGAACTGCGCAACAGGCTGGGCGCGGTGACCGGCCTGCGGCTGCCCACCACGCTGATCTTCGACCACCCCACGCCCGCGCAGGTCGCCGCGCACATCCTCGACGCGTACCTGGACCAGGAACCCGACGCGTCCGCCGCCGAGCCCGCCCCGGCCGCCCGTACCACCACCACCCCGGCGGCCGTCACGGAGGCCGTCACGGAGGCCGCCCCCGACGGCGCCGCCGAGCCCATCGCGATCGTCGCCATGAGCTGCCGGTTCCCCGGCGGAGTCCGCGACCCGGAGGGCTTCTGGCGGCTGCTCGCCGACGGCGGGGACGCCATCACGCCGTTCCCCGAGGACCGCGGCTGGGACCTGTCCGCGCTGTACCACCCGGATCCCGACCACCCCGGTACGAGCTACGTCCGCGAAGGCGGCTTCGTGGCCGCCGCCGACTTCGACCCGGAGTTCTTCGGAATCAGCCCCCGCGAGGCACTGACCATGGATCCGCAGCAGCGGATCCTCCTGGAGGGGTCCTGGGAGCTGCTGGAGCGGGCCGGGATCGCACCGGCCGCGCTGAAGGGCAGCGACACCGGGATCTACCTGGGCACGAACGGGCAGGACTACGCCTCGCTCGGCACCCCGCACGGCTCCGAGGGGTTCGGGCTCACCGGAAGCGCCGCCAGCGTGGTCTCCGGCCGCGTCTCCTACGCACTGGGCCTGGAGGGGCCGTCGGTCACGGTGGACACCGCGTGCTCGGCCTCGCTGGTCGCCGTCCACCTCGCCGCGCAGGCCCTGTCGAGGGGCGAGTGCGCGATGGCCGTCGCGGGCGGCGCCACCGTGATGGCCACCCCGAGACTGTTCGTCGGGTTCAGCCGGCAGCACGGCCTCGACCCCCTGGGACGGTGCCGCGCCTTCTCGGACGGCGCCTCCGGCACGGCACTGTCCGAGGGCAGCGGACTGCTGCTGCTGGAGAAGCTGTCCGACGCACGGCGCAACGGGCATCCGGTGCTGGCCGTGATCCGCGGTTCGGCCGTCAACCAGGACGGCACCTCCAACGGGCTCACCGCGCCCAACGGCCGGGCCCAGCAGCAGGTCATCCGCAAGGCTCTCGCCGCGGCGGGGCTCGAAGCCTCCGACGTGGACGTCGTGGAGGCCCACGGCACCGGCACGACGCTGGGCGACCCCATCGAGGCACGCGCACTGCAGGCCACCTACGGGGCCTCCGGCCGGCCGGTGTGGCTGGGCTCGGTGAAGTCCAACATCGGGCACACGCAGGCGGCGGCGGGCGTGGCCGGCGTGATCAAGATGGTGCTGGCCATGAACCACGGCACGGTGCCCCGTACCCTGCACGCCGACACCCCCTCCCGCCACGTCGACTGGTCGGGGGGTTCCCTCCGGCTCGTCACCGACCCCGTCGCCTGGGACGCGGACGGCCCGCGCCGGGCGGGCGTCTCCTCGTTCGGCATCAGCGGCACCAACGCCCACCTGATCCTCGAACAGGCCGCCGGAGCCGAGGAACCGGCGGCAGGCACCGGCGAACCGCCTGCCGGGTCCGGCGAACCGGCCGCAGCGGCCGGGGAAGCACCGGCAGCGGCCGGGGAAGCACCCGCAGAGGCCGGGGATGCGCCGGCAGCGGCCGGGGATGCGCCGGCCGGCCCCCGCCCCGACCTGCTGCCCTGGACCCTGTCCGCGCGGACCCCGGAAGCCCTGCGCGAGCAGGCGTCCCGGCTGGCCGTCCGGGTCGGAACGGACCCCGGCACGGACCCGGCCGACCTGGCGTTCTCCCTGGCCACCTCGCGCACCTCCTTCCGGGAACGCGCCGTCGTCATCGGCCGCGACACCGGCGACCTGCTCGCCGGGCTGCGTGCGATCACCGACGGGACGTCCTCGGCCTCCGTGGTGGAAGGGACGGCGGACGACGGCCGGACGGCCTTCGTCTTCGCCGGACAGGGAACCCAGCGCGCGGGCATGGGAGCCGATCTGCGCGCGGCGTACCCGGTGTTCGACGCCGCGTGGCGGGAGATCCGCGCCGGACTCGACCCGCACCTGCGCCGTCCGCTCGCCGAGGTCATCGACGACCCGGACGCGCTGCGCCGCACCGAGTTCACCCAGCCCGCACTGTTCGCCTTCGAGGTGGCGGTGTTCCGGCTCCTGGAGAGCTGGGGGCTCACGCCGGACCTGGTGCTCGGACACTCCGTCGGGGAGATCTCCGCCGCACACGTGGCGGGCGTGCTCTCCCTCGAGGACGCCTGCGCGCTGGTCGCCGCCCGCGGCCGGCTGATGCAGGCCCGTCCGGACACGGGCGTGATGCTCGCCCTCCAGGCCGGCGAGCACGAGGTGACCCCGCTGCTGTCCGCGCGGGTGGACCTCGCCGCGGTCAACGGCCCGCGGTCCGTGGTGATCGCCGGTGACGCCGACGCCGTGGCCGAGGTGGCCGGGCGGTTCACCGGACGCCGCACCAAGCGGCTCAACGTGTCCCACGCCTTCCACTCCGCGCACATGGACGGCATGCTCGACGCGTTCCGCGGCGTGGCCGAGGGGCTCACCTTCCACCCGCCGCGCCTCGCGCTGGTGACGAACCTGACCGGGCGGACCGTCACCGCCTGCGGCGCCGACCACTGGGTGCGCCAGGTGAGGCAGCCGGTCCGGTTCGCCGACGGGATCCGTACCGCGCTCGGCGAAGGCGTCACCAGGTTCCTCGACATCGGCCCCGACGGAACGACCGCCGCCATGATCGAGGACTGCCTCGACGGCGACGAAGCCGTCGTGGTCCCGGCCCAGCGCGCCGACCGGTCCGGCCCCGAGGCACTGACCCTCGCCGTCGCCCGGGCGCACACGGCGGGTGCCGGGCCGGACTGGGCCCCGCTCCTGGGCGAGGGCCGCCGCCGCGTCGACCTGCCCACCTACGCCTTCCAGCGCAGGCGCTTCTGGCCGGACGGCTCCGGTGGCGGGCACCCGTGGCTGACCGAGGCCACCGAACTCGCCGACGGCGGCTGGGTGCTGTCCGGCCGGGTGTCGGCGTCGGCCCAGCCCTGGCTGGCCGACCACGTGGTCTTCGGCACCGTCGTCGTACCCGGCACCGCGCTGCTGGACATGGTCCTCGCGGGCGCCGGCCGGGCCGGAGCGGCCGGTGTCGGCGAGCTGACCCTGGCGCGGCCCATGGTGCTGGAGGATGCGGTACAGGTGCAGGTCCGGATCGGGCCCGCCGACGGCGGACGGCGACCGGTGACCCTGCACGGCAAGGCGGAGGGCACGGGCACCTGGACCACCCACGCCGAGGGCGTGCTGGTGGACGCGTGCGGCCCGGAGCCCACCGACTGGTCGCCGCCCGAGCCGCCCGCGCTGCCCGCCGTGGACCTCGCCGGCTTCTACGAGGGCTTCGCCGCCCAGGGCGTCGACTACGGCGCCGCCTTCCACGGCGTGGCCGAACTGCGCGGGCAGGACGGGACCGCCTGCGGCACAGTCCGGCTGCCGTCCGGCGAGCCGGGCGGATTCGGTGTGCACCCGGCCCTGCTGGACGCGGCCCTCCAGGTGATGCGCGCGGTCGTCCCGGCCTCCGCGGAGGCCCAGCTCCCCTTCCAGTTCACCGACGTCCGCCTGTACGCCACGGGAGCCACCGAGCTCCGCGTCCGGGTCGACGTCCGCGACGACGGGATCCGGGCCGCGATCACCGACCCCGCCGGGGCGCCGGTGGCGTACGTCGGCGCCCTGCGGCTGCGTCCGGTCAGCGCCGGCCTGCTGCGTGCCGCCCTCACCGTCCCCGACCTCTACCGCGTGGCCTTCCGGCCCGTACCGCAGGTGCCCGCGGTGGCGGAGCCGGTCCGGGTGCTGGGCCGCGGCCCGGTGTCCGAGGCCCTCGGGGTGACGCCGTCCGAGACGGTCACGGGAGACGGCCCGCGCCGGATCCTCATCGACGCCACCGGGCCCGCCGAGGGCGTCGCCGCCGCCCACGATTCGGCCGCACGTGCGCTGGACCTGCTGCGCCGACTGGTGCCCCGCAGGGACGTCGAGCTCGTGTGGATCACCCGGGACAGCATCGCCGCACGCCCCGGCGACCGGGTCCGCGGCCTCGCCCAGGCCCCCCTGTGGGGGCTGCTGCGGGCGGCTCGGCGCGAGCACCCGGAGGCGGCCGTCCGGATCGTCGACTGCGACCGGATCGACGCCCCGACCCTGCTGTCGGCGCTGTCCGTGTCCGGCGAACCGGAACTCGCCGTCAGGGGCGGGGAGTTGCTCGCACCCCGGCTGACCGCGGCGGGCGCCGCCGGTGCGACCGGACCCGCAGGCGCCGGCTCCGTGGCCGACGGGACGGTGCTGATCACCGGCGGCACCGGCGAACTCGGCAGGGCCGTCGCCCGGCACCTGGTGACCGAGCACGGGGTCCGTGACCTGGTGCTGACCTCGCGGAGCGGCCCCGCGAACCCGGAAGCCGGGGCCCTGGTCGCGGAACTGACCGGAGCCGGTGCGCGATCCGTCCGGGTGCGGGCCTGCGACGTCTCCGACCGGGCCCAGGTGGCCGGCGTACTGTCCTCGGCCGACGACTGGTCGGCGGTACTGCACCTCGCCGGCGTACTCGACGACGGACTGCTGCTCGACTACGACGAACGGCGCCTGCGCAGGGTGCTGGCCCCCAAGCTCGACGGGGCCGCGCACCTGGCGGAACTCACCGCGGACCTGGGCCTGTCGGCGTTCGTGCTGTTCTCCTCCATCTCCGGAACCCTCGGCTCCGCCGGGCAGGGCGCGTACGCCGCGGCCAACGCCTACCTGGACGCCCTCGCCGCCCGCAGCGGCGGGACCAGTCTGGCCTGGGGGCTGTGGGAGCAGGCGGGCTCCGGAATGACCGCACACCTCACGGAGGCCGAGCTGGGGCGCCTGCGCAGGCAGGGCATCGCACCGCTGCCCGTCGCCAAGGCCCTGCGGCTGCTGGACCGCGCGCTGCGCTCGCCGGACGGCAACCTCGTCCCCGTCAGGCTCGACCTCGCGGCGCTGGACGGCGAACCCCCGGCGCTGCTGCGGGCACTGGTCCGGCCGGCGCTGCGCCGCGCCGGCGAAGACCCGGCGGGCGGCGGGCTGCGCAAGCGCCTGGAGAGCCGGACGCCCGATGAGCAGGCTGCCTCGGTCACCAGGCTGGTGCTGGAGGAGGCCGCCGTGGTCCTCGGGCTGCCCGGCCCCGGAGGGCTCAGGAGCAAGGCCGTACTGAAGGACCTCGGCCTCGATTCGCTGATGGCCATGGAGCTGCGGCGCAGGCTCGCGAACGCGGCCGAGGTGCCGCTGCCCGCGAGCCTCGCCTTCGACCACCCGACCCCGGCGGACATCGCGGAGCTGCTGATGAGGCGCATGGGGATCGCTCGAGCGGAATCCGGGACGGAGCCCGAACCGGAGGCGGCACCGGACCCGGCCGCGCCGGCGCCGGCCCGGTCGGTCGCCGAGATCGGCGCCGAGCTCGACGCCCTCCTCGAACTCTAGAAGCTTCCACACCCCGCACTTCCCGGAAGGAACTCCTGATGTCTGAACAGAGTCGGCTCGAACTCGCCCTGCCCGCGATCCGGGAGCTCAAGCGGCGGGCGACCGATCTGGAGGCACAACTGACCGAACCGGTCGCGATCGTGTCGATGGCGTGCCGGCTGCCGGGCGGGGTGGGGACTCCGGAGGAGTTCTGGGAGCTGCTGTCCTCGGGCGGGGACGCGATCGAGGGGTTCCCGTCGCGGTGGGACGGCTGGGACGTGTACGACCCGGATCCGGAGGCCGTGGGCAAGAGCTATGCGCGCACGGGTGGATTCCTGCGGGACGTCGAGGAGTTCGACGCGGGCTTCTTCGGCATACCGCCGCGCGAGGCACGGGCGATGGACCCCCAGCAGCGGGTCGTCCTGGAGACCGCCTGGGAAGCCCTCGAACGGGCCGGGTACCCCTCGGAAGCCGTCGAGAACAGCAACACCGGTGTGTACCTGGGCACGATGAACGGCGACTACGGCAGCCTGGGGCACGACCTCGGGGACCAGGACGGCTACGTCAACACCGGCAGGGCGAGCAGCGTGCTGTCGGGCCGGGTGTCGTACTCACTGGGGCTGCGGGGCCCGGCCGTCACCGTGGACACGGCTTGTTCGTCCTCGCTGGTGGCCCTGCACCTGGCGGTGACGGCGCTGCGGCAGCGCGAGTGCGACGTCGCGCTGGCCGGCGGTGTGACCGTGATGTCGACGCCGTCGGTGTTCGTGGAGTTCTCCAGGCTGCGCGGCACCGCTGCCGACGGCCGGTGCAAGAGCTTCTCCGCCGATGCGGACGGGGCCGGCTGGTCCGAGGGCTGCGGTGTGCTCGTGCTCAAGCGGCTGTCGGCCGCGCAGGCCGACGGTGACCGCGTCCTGGCCGTGATCCGCGGTTCGGCCGTCAACCAGGACGGCCGGTCCCAGGGGCTGACCGCCCCGAACGGGCCCTCGCAGCAGCGCGTGATCAGGGAAGCCCTGTCGCGTGCGGGGCTCTCCCCGGCGGACGTGGACGCGATCGAGGCGCACGGCACCGGGACTCCGCTGGGCGACCCGGTCGAAGCCGGCGCGCTGGCCGAGGTCTTCGGGCCGGGACGGTCCGCCGAGCAGCCGGTGTGGCTGGGCTCGTCGAAGTCGAACATCGGCCATGCCCAGGCCGCCGCTGGCGTCGCAGGTGTGATCAAGATGGTGCTGGCGCTCCAGCACGAGCAGCTGGCCCCGAGCCTGCACGCCGAGCGGCCCAGCGAGCACATCGAATGGGCGGGCAGCGGACTGCGGCTGCTGGGCGAGGCACGCGCCTGGTCCCGGGCGGAGTCCCGGCCGCGGCGCGCGGGCGTGTCGTCGTTCGGCCTGTCCGGCACCAACGCCCACCTCGTCCTCGAAGAGGCACCGGCGGCCACCGCCTCCCCGGAGGAGCCCGCAGCTGCCGCCGGGCCCGACCTCGCCGGAGCCGCCACCGACGGCGTGTTCCCGGTGGTGGTCTCGGGCCGGGACGCGGGCGTGGTGCGGGCGCAGGCCCGGCGCTGGGCCGCCTGGTGGCGCGCGCACCCGGAGGTCCCGCTGGACCGGGTCGCCTCCACTGCGCTGTGGCACCGCAGCTGGTTCGACCACCGCGGAGCCGTCCTCGCCACCACCCGGGACGAGGCCATCGACCGGCTGGAAGCGCTCGCCGACGGTACGGACGCCGTGGGCGTGATCGCCCCCGTCGAGGCCCTGGGCGATGAGGCCCTGGGCGAGGCCGGTGGCGGGGGTGTGTGGGTGTTCCCGGGTCAGGGTTCGCAGTGGGAGGGGATGGGCCGGGCGCTGTACGAGGGTTCGCCCGCGTTCGCCCGTGCCGTGGCCGCTTGTGATGCGGCTCTGATGCCGTGGACGGGCTGGTCGGTGACCGAGGTGGTGACCGGGCGGCGGCCGTTGTCCGGGGTGGAGGAGGTCCAGGCGGCGCTGTTCGCGATGGGTCTGGGCCTGGCCGCCTGGTGGGAGTCGATGGGCGTCACCCCGCAGGCCGTGATCGGGCATTCGCAGGGCGAAGTGGCCGCCGCGGTGGTCGCGGGCATCCTGACCGTCGAACAGGGCGCGAAGATCGTGGCGGCCCGTTCCCGGGCCGTGGCCGCGTGCCGTGGTCAGGGCGGCATGGCCGTCGTCGAACGCGGCCTGGACTGGATCACCGAACGCATCACCGGCACCGGACTGTCCGTGGCCGCGGTCAACACCCCCGGATCCACCGTGATCTCCGGAGACAGCGACGCCCTCGACACCTTCCTCGCCGGCCTCAAGGCCGAGGACGTGTTCGCCCGCCGGGTGCAGGTCGACTACGCCTCCCACAGCGCCCACATGGACCCCCTCCTGCCCGCCCTGGCCGAGGAACTCGCCGGACTTCAGCCGACGGCCGGACGGATCCCGCTCTACTCCACCGTCCACGGCCGTCTGGTCCACGGCACCGAGCTGGACGCCGACTACTGGTGCGCCAACCTGCGCCGGCCGGTCCGCTTCGACCAGGCCACCCAGGCGGCCACCGCCGAAGGCCACCACACCTGGATCGAAGTCAGCCCCCACCCCGTCATGGCGATGGCCCTCGACGAGATCGCCCAGCACCACGGCGGAACCACCGTCGCCACCGCCCACCGGGACCGGGCCGACACCACCGACGTGCTGTCCGCATGGGTCCGTACGGGACTGGTCCGCGGGAACGGCTGGCCGTGGGAGCGCGCGGTGCCGCGGACCCCGGTGGAAACCGCCCTCCCCACCTACGCCTTCGACCGCCGGCGCCACTGGCTCCCCACCTCCGGGAGCACCCCGGCCGACCCCTCGGCCTGGGGCGCGGACGGGCTCGACCACCCCTGGCTCACCCTCTCCACCCCGCTGGCCGACGACGACGGCCTCGTCCTCACCGGCAGGATCGACGCCACCGCACCCGGACAGCGCTGGCTGCACGACCACAAGGTGTTCGACACCGTGCTTCTGCCCGGCACCGGGATCCTCGACATGGTCCTCGCCGCCGCCGAACGCGTGGGCGCCACCGGGATCGACACCCTCACCCTGACCACCCCCCTCGTCCTCCCCGACACCGGCGCGCTGCGCGTCCAGGTCGCCGTCACCGGCGCCGACGGCCACGGCGACCGTCAGGTCACCGTCCACACCCACCCCGGCCCCGACACCCACCCCGACACGCCCTGGACCACCCACGCCACCGCCCGGCTCACCCGCCCGACGGCCGGCGACACCCACGGCGACACCCACGGCGCCGGCTTCCGGGAACTGCGGAGCGGGCCGGTGGCGGGCACCACGCCCGTGGACCTGGACGGGTTCTACGACCGGCTGCGCGAGCGCGGGATCGACTACGGACCCGCGTTCCAGGGCCTGGTGGAGCTCTCCCGCAGCGGCGACACCGCCCACGCCGTGGTCCGCCTGCCCGAGCCGGCGACCGAGGCCGAGGCCGAGGCCGAGAGCGCGGCGGCCGGCGGCTTCGCGGTGCATCCGGCGCTGCTGGACGCGGCGCTGCACGCGGTCTCCGTACTGGACGCCGACACCGGACGGGTGCTGCTCCCCTTCGAGTGGACCGGGGTGGAGCTGTACGCCACCGGGGCCACGGAACTGCGCGTCCGGATCGAGCGGGACCCCGCGTCGTCCGAGGCCCGGCTGTGGATGACGGACGCCCACGGCGATCCGGTGGCCTACGTGGACGCGCTCGTCCTGCGCCCGGCGACCGAGCAGCAGCTGCGGCAGCGTACGGGCGACCACCTCTACCGGCTCGACTTCCGGCCTTCCCCCGCGACCCGCGAGGTACCGGCCGAGACCTGGGTGCTCGGCGGCTCCGGCGGTCTCGCGCACGCGACCGGCGGACTGCCCGTCACCGACCTGGACGGGCTGCGCGCCCGGCTCGACGCCGGCGCCGAACCCCCGGCCCGCCTCGTCGTCGACGGCACCGCGCGGGACGAGGGCGATCTGGCGGACGCGGTGCACACGGCCACCGCCGCCGCACTGCACCTGCTGCAGGTCCTGCTGGCCGAGTCCCGGCTGGAGGGGACCGAACTGGTCTGGGTGACCCGGCAGGCCGTACCGGCCGAGCCGGGGGAGGGCGTCGACGGTCTGGTGCACGCCCCGGTCTGGGGCCTGGTCCGGGCCGCGCGCGCCGAGTACCCGCAGCGGTCCCTGCGGCTGGTGGACACCGGCTCCGCGGCCGAGGACACCGCCGCGCTCGCCCGGGCCGTGTCCGTCGCGGACGAGCCCGAGATCGCCGTACGGGCGGGGGAGATCCGGGTCGCGCGGCTGGTCGCCGTCGAGCCGGAGCCGGAAGGCGCCACCGGGGGAACGCCGGCCCCGGAGGGAACGGCACTGATCACCGGCGGAACCGGTGAGCTGGGCCGGGAGCTGGCCCGGCACCTGGTGCGCACCCGCGGCGTCCGGAGCCTCGTGCTGACCTCGCGTCAGGGCGACCGGGCCCCGGGGGCCGCGGGCCTCGCCGCCGAACTCACCGAGGCCGGGGCCGACCGCGTACGGATCGTGGCCTGTGACGTCGCCGACCGGGAGGCCCTCGCCGCTCTGATCGGTTCCATCGACGATCTGGACTCGGTGTGGCACCTGGCCGGCGTACTGGACGACGGACTGCTGCCGGACCAGGACGCGGGACGGCTGGAGCGCGTACTGGCTCCGAAGCTGGACGCGGCGCTGCACCTGCACGAACTCACGCGCGGGCACGCGCTGTCCGAGTTCGTCATGTTCTCCTCGCTCGCCGGAGTGCTCGGAAGCCCCGGCCAGAGCACGTACGCCGCGGGCAACGCCTTCCTCGACGCCTTCGCCGTCTGGCGGACGCACGCGGGCCTGCCCGCCAGGAGCCTGTCCTGGGGACTGTGGGAGCAGGCCGGCACGGGGCTCACCGCACATCTCGGCCGGGCCGAGCTGACCCGGATCCGGCGCATGGGCGTCGAGCCGCTGTCCGTGGACCAGGGGCTGCGCGCACTGGACGCGGCGCTGGCGGTGGATACGCGGGGACACCTGGTTCCCGTGCGGCTCGGGCTCGCCGCGCTGCACCGCGGCCAGGGCGAGGTGCCGGCGCTGCTCCGCGGCATGGTCAGGACGCGCCTGCGGCGGGCGAACGCGGGGGAGACCCCCTCGGGCCTGCGCGGCAGGCTCGCCGCGCTCTCCCCCGAGCAGCGGCGGGAGACGGTGGCGCTGCTCGTGCGGTCGGCGGCGGCGAGCGTGCTCGGCCTCCCGGACAAGGGCGCGGTGCCGGCCCAGCAGGTGCTCCGCGACCTCGGCCTCGATTCGCTGATGGCCGTGGAACTGCGGCGCCGGATCTCGCAGGAGACCGAGGTGCCGCTGCCCGCGACGCTGGCCTTCGACCACCCGACCCCGGCCGCCATGGCCGAGTTCCTCCTGGAACGGATGGACCTGTCACCGGCCGCGGCGCCCGCCGGGGCCGTCGTACGGGCCGCGGACGAGGACCGGGATGACGATCCGGTCGCGATCGTGTCGATGGCGTGCCGGCTGCCGGGCGGGGTGGGGACTCCGGAGGAGTTCTGGGAGCTGCTGTCCTCGGGCGGGGACGCGATCGAGGGGTTTCCGTCGCGGTGGGACGGCTGGGACGTGTACGACCCGGATCCGGAGGCCGTGGGCAAGAGCTATGCGCGCACGGGTGGATTCCTGCGGGACGTCGAGGAGTTCGACGCCGGTTTCTTCGGGATACCGCCGCGCGAGGCGCAGGCGATGGACCCGCAGCAGCGGCTGGTGCTGGAAGCCTCGTGGGAGGCCCTGGAGCGCGCCGGATTCCGCCCCGAAAGCCTCGAGGGCAGCAACACCGGCGTGTACCTCGGTGCGATGGGGTCGGACTACGACCGATTCCACCGGCACGACCTGAGTGCGCTCGACGCGTACGGCTCGATGGGCAGCGCCGGCAGCGTGCTGTCGGGCCGGGTCTCGTACTCACTGGGGTTGCAGGGCCCGGCGGTGACGGTGGACACGGCGTGTTCGTCCTCGCTGGTGGCGCTGCACCTGGCGGTGACGGCGCTGCGCCAGGGGGAGTGCGATGTCGCGCTGGCCGGTGGCGTGACCGTGATGTCGACACCCTCGCTGTTCGTGGAGTTCTCCCGGCTGCGGGGCATGGCCGCCGACGGCCGGTGCAAGAGCTTCTCCGCCGATGCGGACGGGGCCGGCTGGTCCGAGGGCTGCGGTGTGCTCGTGCTCAAGCGGCTGTCGGCCGCGCACGCAGACGGCGACCGCGTCCTGGCGGTCATCCGAGGTTCGGCCGTCAACCAGGACGGCCGGTCCCAGGGGCTGACCGCCCCGAACGGGCCCTCGCAGCGGCGGGTGATCCAGCAGGCCCTGTCGCGTGCGGGGCTGTCCCCGGCGGACGTGGACGCGATCGAGGCGCACGGCACCGGCACCCCCCTCGGCGACCCGATCGAGGCGGGAGCCCTGGCCGAGGTCTTCGGACCGGGCCGATCCGCGCAGCGGCCGGTGTACCTCGGTTCGTCGAAGTCGAACATCGGGCACGCCCAGGCCGCCGCGGGCGTCGCAGGCGTGATCAAGATGGTGCTGGCGCTCCAGCACGAGCAGCTGCCCGCGACCCTGCACGCCGACGAGCCGAGCCCCCATGTCGCATGGGAGGGCAGCGGGCTGCGGCTGCTGGGCGAGGCGCGCTCCTGGCCGCGGGAGGACTCCCGGGTACGGCGGGCGGGCGTGTCGTCGTTCGGGCTCAGCGGGACCAACGCCCACCTCGTCCTGGAGGAGGCGCCCGCCGTACCCGCCGTCCCCGAACAGGCCGTGCCGGAGGGCGTGTTCCCGGTGGTGGTCTCGGGCCGGGACGCGGGTGTGGTGCGGGCGCAGGCCCGGCGCTGGGCCGCCTGGTGGCGCGCGCACCCGGAGGTCCCGCTGGACCGGGTGGCGTCCACCGCGCTGTGGCACCGCAGCTGGTTCGACCAGCGGGGAGCCGTACTGGCCGCCAACCGCGACGAGGCCATCAGCCGACTGGAAGCACTGGCCGAGGGGATCGAGACGGCCGGTGTGATCGCCCCCGTCGGCGCTCTGGGCGATGAGGCCCTGGGCGAGGCCGGTGCCGGGGGTGTGTGGGTGTTCCCGGGTCAGGGTTCGCAGTGGGAGGGCATGGGCCGGGCGCTGTACGAGGGTTCGCCCGCGTTCGCCCGTGCCGTGGCCGCCTGCGACGCCGCCCTGCTGCCGTGGACGGGCTGGTCGGTGACCGAGGTGGTGACCGGGCGGCGGCCGTTGTCCGGGGTGGAGGAGGTCCAGGCGGCGCTGTTCACGATGAGCCTGGGCCTGGCCGCGTGGTGGGAGTCCATGGGCATCACCCCGCAGGCCGTGATCGGGCATTCGCAGGGCGAAGTGGCCGCCGCGGTCGTCGCGGGCATCCTGACCGTCGAACAGGGCGCGAAGATCGTGGCGGCCCGTTCCCGGGCCGTGGCCACGTGCCGCGGTCAGGGCGGCATGGCCGTCGTCGAACGCGGCCACGAGTGGATCGCCGAACGCCTGGCCGGCACCGGCCTGTCGATCGCCGCGGTCAACACACCCACGTCCACGGTGATCTCCGGGGACGCCCACGCCCTGGACACCCTGCTGGCGCAGCTGAAGACCGAGGACGTGTTCGCCCGCCGGGTACAGGTCGACTACGCCTCCCACAGCGCCCACATGGACCCCCTCCTGCCCGCCCTGGCCGAGGAGCTCGCCGGCCTCCAGCCGGCCGCCGGACGGATCCCGATGTACTCCACCGTCCACGGCCGCACGGTCCGGGACGGCGAGCTGGACGCCGACTACTGGTGCGCCAACCTGCGCCGGCCGGTCCGCTTCGACCAGGCCGCCCAGGCGGCCACCGCCGACGGCCACCACACCTGGATCGAGATCAGCCCGCACCCCGTCATGGCGATGGTCCTCGACGAGATCACCCGGCAGCACGGCGGAGTCGCCGTGGCCAGCGCCCACCGGGACCAAGGCGACACCGCCGACGTCCTCACCTCGTGGGTCCGCGCCGGCCTCGCCCACGCCGACGCATGGCCCTGGCACCAACTCGTCCCCCGGACCACGCCGGCGAGCGAGTTGCCCACGTACGCCTTCGACCGCCGGCGCCATTGGCTCGCCGCCCCCGGCACCACGCCCGCGAACGCCTCCGGCCGGGGCGTGGACGGGGTGGACGGGGTGGACCACCCGTGGCTCACCCTGTCGACACCGCTGGCCTCCGGCGACGGACTGATCCTCACCGGCACGATCGACCCCACCGACGGCGGGCAGGCCTGGCTGGGCGACCACCGCGTGTTCGGCACGACGCTGCTGCCCGGCACCGGGATCCTCGACATGGTCCTCACCGCCGCCGAACGGGTCGGCGCCGCCACGGTGGAGACGCTGACCCTCACCACCCCGCTGGTCCTGCCCGAGACCGGGCGGCTGCGCCTTCAGATCGCCGTCACCGACCTCGACGGCCACGGGCGCCGCCAGGCCACCGTCCACACCCACCCCGACCCCGACACCCACCCCGACACGCCCTGGACCACCCACGCCACCGCCCAACTCGCCCACGGCACGCCCCCGCACGCCCCCGAACCCCTCGACTGGGCGGCGGCGGTCGGGTCCGCGGCACCCGTGTCCCTGGACGGGTTCTACGAGCGCTTCCGCGAGCGCGGACTCGACTACGGCCCCGCCTTCCAGGGCCTCGGCGCCCTGTGGCGGCAGGGCGACGACCTCTACGCCCTCCTCCGCCTCCCGGAGGACCTGCGGCCCGAAGGCTTCGGGATCCACCCCGCCCTCCTGGACGCCGCGCTCCACACGATCCTCACCGCCGAGGAAGCCGAGGAAGCCGGCGACGAGAACGCGCGGCACCGCGACGGCAAGCGGGTCCTGCTGCCGTTCGAGTGGAGCGACGCCCGGCTGTACGCGACCGGGGCCTCGGTCGTACGGGTGCGCGTACGCCTCGACAGCACGCGCGAGCAGGCCGAGCTGTGCGTGACGGACGAGCACGGGGACCTGGTCGTCACAGCGGGCCTCCGCCTCCGGGAGGCCCGCGCCGAGGGCCTGCGGACGGCGGCGCAGCAGCACCTGTACCGGCTGGAGTTCCAGGAGTGCCCGGCGTCGCCCGCCGCCGCCGGGCTCGCGGACACCGTGATCACCGCCGGCCCCCTCGCGGCCGCGCTCGGACTGCCCGTACTGGACCCCGGAACCGGAACCGGAACCGGAACCGGAACCGGAAACGGCAACGCAACCGGACCGGTTCCGTCCCGCATCGTCGTGGATGCCACCCGGCCCTCCGGCACCCCGGAGGAGTTCACCGCGGCGGCCCTGGCCCGTGCGCGTGACCTGCTGGCCGATCCCCGGCCGGCCGGCACCGAACTGGTCTGGGTGACCCGTCGGGCGATCTCCGCGGACGAGGGCGAGGGCGTCGACCTGACCTCTGCGCCCCTGTGGGGGCTGCTGCGTGCGGCGCGCGCCGAGGGACACCCGGTGCGGCTGCTCGACGTGGACGCCGACGCCGATGCGGACACGGTGCGGGCGGCACTGACCCTGCCCGAGCCGGAGCTGGTGGTCCGCGGCCGTACGGTACGGGTGCCCCGGCTGGTCCGGTTCTCCCCGCACGACACGGCACCCGACGGCGGCGGCACCGCGCCCGCGGCCGAGGGCACGGTGCTGATCACCGGCGGCACCGGTGAACTGGGCCGGCAGGTCGCCCTGCACCTGGTGGGCGCATGGGGCGTGCGCAAGCTGGTACTGGCCTCCCGCCGGGGCGGCGCCGCGGACGGTTCCGACGAGCTGGTCGCCGAACTGACCGCCGCCGGGGCCGCCGACGTACGCGTGGTGGCCTGCGACGTCACCAGCCGCGAGCAGCTGGCCGGACTCGTGGAGTCCGTCCCGGACCTCGTCGGCGTGTGGCACCTGGCCGGCGTACTCGACGACGGGCTGCTCACCGACCAGACCCCGGAGCGTCTGGAACGCGTCTGGGCGCCGAAGGCGCGCGCGGCACGGTGGCTGCACGAGCTGACCGCGGACCGTCCGCCGGCCTGGTTCGTGGTGTTCTCGTCCGCCGCGGGCGTCCTCGGAAGCGCCGGGCAGAGCGGCTACGCCGCGGCGAACGCGTTCGCGGACGCGGTCGTGCTCGAGCGGCGCCGGCAGGGCCTTCCCGCGCTGAGCCTGTCCTGGGGACTGTGGGAGCAGGCCGGTACGGGCCTGACCGCGCACCTGGGCCGGGCGGAACTGGCCCGGATGCGCAGGCAGGGCGTGGCCGCGCTGACCGGCGCCCAGGCACTGGGGGCTCTCGACACCGCGCTGACCAGCCGGCGGGCGCACCTCGTACCCCTGCGGGTCGATCTGTCCGGGGCCGAGGACGACCGCTCGCCGCTGCTGCGCGGCAGGACCCGGATGCGCAGGCTCGCGGACACCCGTACGGACAGCGCCGACACCGGCTGGTCCGCCCTGCCGGAACCGCAGCGCGTCCGCGCGCTGGCCGACCTGGTGCGGCGCGAAGCGGCCGCGGCACTGGGCCGACCCGACGAGATCCGCCCCGACGCGGAGTTCACCGGACTCGGGCTGGACTCCCTGATGGCCGTGGAACTGCGCCGGAGGCTGTCCGCCGAGACCGGACTGTCCCTGCCCGCGACGGCCGTCTTCGACCACCCGACGCCCGCCCGCCTGGCGGAGTACCTGAACGGCTGCCTGGGAGACCTCGGGCAGGAAGCGGTCCGTCCGCGCGTGGAACGTGTGGAGCGACGCGACGTCCATCCGGCGACCGAGGGGCAGCGCCGGCTGTGGTTCCTGGAGCAGATGCGCCCCGGCACGGCCGAGTACAACGTGACGATGCCGGTCCGGGTCGCCGGACCCGGACCGCTGGACCGCGAGGCGTTCGCCTCAGCCGTCGAGCACGTGGTGCGGCGGCACGAGGCACTGCGCACGGGCCTGGAGAGCCGCGACGGCGAACTGGTCCAGGTGGTGTACGAGGAGTTCGGCAGCCCGCTGCGCTTCGAGGAGGTCGCCGGCCCCGATGAGCTGGCCGACCGGATCCGCGTCGAGGCCGAGACGCCCTTCGACCTGTCCGGCCCCGTGCTGCTGCGCTGCCTGGTGCTGACCGGCGCCGACGAACAGGTGGTCTGCCTCACCCTGCACCACGCGATCGTCGACGCCTGGTCGCTGGTCATGACGCTCAATCAACTGTTCGCCGCGTACGGTGAGTTCCGCGCCGGCCGGGTTCCCGACAGCGGGAGTGCGTCGCTCGTGCACCTCGGCGACTACGCCGGCTGGGAGCGGGACTCCATCGAGCGGGGAGCCTTCGAGACCGGGCTCGGCTTCTTCCGGGCCGAACTGTCCGGGGTCCCACGTCTGGAACTGCCCCCGAGCGACCCGGACTCCGGCGCGGACAAGGTCGGATTCGCCGTGTCCGACGCCCTCCGGGGCGAGCTGGAGGCCCTCGCCTCCGAGGCGGGGGTCACCCTGTACACGGTGCTGGCCAGTGCCTTCGCGGTACTGCTCGCCCGGTACGGCGACCAGCGGGACTTCGGCATCGGCACGGTGTGGTCCGGGCGCGGGCTGTCCGGGTCGGCGGAGATCGTCGGCTTCCTCGCCAACACCCTGCCAGTGCGCTGCGACCTCTCCGCCGATCCGGACGTGCCCGAGCTGCTGGCGGCGATGAGGTCCCGTGTGCTCGGTGTGATGGAGCACCAGAACGTGCCCCTGTCCGAAGTCGTCAAGGTCGTCGACGCCGAGCGCAACGGCGAGGAGAACCCGCTGTTCAGGGCGGTGTTCAACTACGGTCTGGGCGCGGAGCCGGACGACGACACGTGGCGGCCGCTCGCCGGATTCTTCACCGGCAACGTCGTGGGAACCGCCAAGTTCGAGCTGACGATGAGCCTCGCGCCCGCCGCGGAGGGACTGCGCGGGGAGCTGGAGTTCCGGACCCACGTACTGGACCGGGAATCCGCACGGCTCATGGTCGCGAACTTCGAGACCCTGCTGACCTCCTTCGTCCGGGACGGCGGCCTGCCGATCAGCCGGCTGTCGCTGCTCCACACCGGGGAAGAGGGCCGGTTCCGGCGGCACGGCGACGGCGTGCCGCCGGAGTCGGCCGCACTGCCCGTGCCGCAGCCGCAGCCGCAGCCCGAGCCGGAGGCCGGAGAGTCGGCCGCCGGCGGTGACCGGGTGTGGGAGACGGTGCTCTCGGCCTGGTCGCAGGTGCTGGAGGTGGAGCCGGACGAGGTGGACCCGGACAGCGGGTTCTTCGACCTGGGCGGCACGTCGTTGACGGCGGTACGGGTCCACGAGCTGGTCCGTGACGGCCTGGGCCGCGAGTTCCCGCTCGCGACGCTCTTCCGCCATTCCACGGTGCGGCAGCTGACCGCGTTCCTGCGCGCCGACACCCCCACGTCCGCGGCGACCCCGGCTACGGCGACGGCGGCGGCGACGTCCGAGCAGCGTACGGACAGGGACACGGGCCCGGGCCCGGACCAGGACGCGGTGGCGATCGTCGGCGTGGCCCTGCGGCTGCCGGGCGCGTGCGACGCGGAGGAGTTCTGGGCGAACCTGCGCGGCGGAGTCGAGTCGATCCGCCGCTTCACGGACCAGGAGCTGCTGGACGCCGGGGTGCCCAGGAGCGTGCTGGACGATCCCGCGTTCGTCCCGGCCAAGGGCTACGTGGCGGACGCCGATCTCTTCGACGCCGAGTTCTTCGGCTACTCGCGGTCCGAAGCGGAGAACATGGATCCGCAGCACCGGCTCTTCCTGGAGACGGCCTGGCAGGGCCTGGAGGACGCCGGCATCCTGCCCGGCGCCGACCACGGCCGCATCGGAGTCTTCGCCGGCGCCGGATTCGGCGGCTACAACACCGGAACCGTCCGCGGCGACGAGATCACCGAACTCCACGAGTTCTACCGCAATCTCCTCGGCAACAAGTCCGACTTCGTGTCCACCAGGGTGGCGCACAAGCTGAACCTGCGCGGTCCCGCGCTGACCGTGCAGACGGCCTGCTCCACGGGTCTGGTCGTCGCCCACCTGGCCCGGCAGAGCCTGCTGCGCGGGGAGACCGACGTGGCACTCGTCGGCGCTTCGGCGCTCACCTTCCCCCTGGAGTACGGCTACTACCACCAGGAGGGCTTCGTCTTCTCCCCGGACGGCTCCTGCCGTGCGTTCGACGCCGAGCGCCAGGGCACCGTGGTGGGCAACGGCGTGGTGGCGGTGGTGCTGCGCCGGCTGACGGACGCCGTGGAGGCGGGGGACCGGATCTACGCGGTCATCCGGGGCAGCGCCATCAACAACGACGGCTCCGACAAGGTCGGGTTCACCGCTCCCAGCGTGAGCGGCCAGGCCGCCGTCATCACCGACGCCCTCGCCGACGCCGGACTGTCGCCCGCCGACATCGGCTACGTCGAAGCACACGGCACGGCCACCGCCATGGGCGACCTCATCGAGGTCCAGGCCCTCCAGGAGGTCTTCACCGCCGACCGCGACGAGCCGTGCTCGCTCGGCTCGGTGAAGTCGAACATCGGCCACGTCGACGTGGCCGCGGGCCTGGCCGGACTGGTCAAGGCCGCGCTGTGCGTCTACCACGGGGAGCTGGTGCCGACGGTCAACTTCCAGCGCGTCAACCCCGAACTGGGCCTGGACCCGGCCGTCCTGCGGATCAGCGACGACACCCGGGCCTGGGCGGGCACCCGTCGGGCCGGAGTGTCCTCCTTCGGCATCGGCGGCACCAACGCCCACCTGGTACTGGAACAGCCGCCGCAGCCGTCCACGCCCACCGCCGAGGCACCCGCCGCGGCGCCCGTGGTCGTCTCCGGACGGACCCCGCAGGCACTGCGGGACCAGGCCCGCCAATGGGCCGACTGGCTCACCCGGCACCCCGACACCCCCTTCACCGACCTCGCCCGGACCACCACCCGAAACCGCCGGCACTTCGAGCACCGGGCCGCCGTGGTCGCCCATGACCTGGACGAGGCGGTGCGCGGACTGACCGCGCTCGGGCACGGGGACGCCGACGACGCGGTGTGCACCGGCGTGGCCGAGGAACGCGGCAAGGTCGTGTTCGTCTTCGCCGGCCACGGATCGCAGTGGCCTGGCATGGCGCAGCGGCTGCTCGCCGAAAGCCCGGCCTTCGCCGACACGGTCGCCCGCTGCGACGAGGCACTGCGCCCCTGGACCGGCTGGTCGGTCCGCGAACTGCTCCAGGACCCCGAGGCGAGCGGGCTGAGCCTGGACGACGTCGAGGTGACCCAGCCCGCCCTGTTCACGGTCGCACTCGGCCTGGCGGAAGTGTGGCGGTCCGTCGGCCTGGAACCGGAGGCCGTGGTCGGCCACAGCCAGGGCGAGGTGCCCGCCGCCGTGGTCGCCGGAGCGCTGACCCTGGAGGAGGGCGCCAAGGTGGTCGCCGTCCGCAGCCAGGCCTTCGACCGCATCGAGAGCGGCTCGGGCGGCATGGCCGTGCTGGGACTGCCGCTGGCGGAGGTGGAGGAACTCCTCGCCGGATACGGCGGGGCGCTGTCGGTGGCCGTGGTCAACACCCCGGGCTCGGTGGTGGTGGCCGGCGCGGCGGACGCGGTGGGCGACCTGCTCGCGAAGCTGGCGGACCGTGACGTGTTCTCCCGCCGGATCAAGGCGGACCGGGCCGGACACTGCGGCCTGGTCGACCCGATGCTGCCCGAGGTCGAAGCGGCGCTGAGCGATGTGCGCCCCCGCGCGACGACCGTGCCGATGTACTCCACGGTGACCGGCGCGCCGATCGGCGGAGAGGTCCTGGACGCCCGCTACTGGTGCCGCAACCTGCGCGAACCGGTGCGCATGGACCTGGCGCTCGACGCCCTGAGCACCGCCGGCTTCGGCGTGTTCACCGAGATCAGCGCCCACCCGCTGCTGGCCATCCCGCTGACCGCCTTCACCGCCGACCGGGGCGGAGTGGTCCTGGGCAGCCTGCGCCGCGACCACGGCGGCCTCGACCAGATCGTGCGCGGCCTCGGCGCACTGCACGTCCACGGCCACCCGGTGGACTGGACCCGGATCGTCGACGGCCCCGGACGGCTGGTCGGCCTGCCCGGCTACGCCTTCCAGCGGCAGAGCTACTGGATCGACGGCGGATCCCGCACCCGGCAGGAACGGCAGGCACCCCCCGCGGACCTGGCGGCCCGGCTGGCGGCACTGCCGGAGCCGGCCCGTGCTCCCGCCGTACTGGAGGCCGTGCAAGAGGTCCTGCGCGGCGTCCTCGGACTCGGCGAACCCATGCCCGTGGACGAGCGGTTCCAGGAGCGCGGGCTGGACTCGATGATGGCCCTGCAACTGCGCAACCGGCTCAGCGAGGTGACCGGCACACCGCTGCCGTCCACGCTCGCCTTCGAGCACCCCACGCCCCGGGCCGTCGTGGACCACCTGCTGGCCCACGCCTTCTCCGAGCTGCCGCCCGCCGGTTCGGTGATGGAACGCGCCGAGCGGCGCGACGTCCACCCGGCGACCGAGGGCCAGCGCCGCCTGTGGTTCCTGGAGCGGATGCATCCGGACTCCGCGCAGTACAACGCCGTCCTCCGGCTGGAGGTGAAGAGCCCCCTGTCCCCGGAGACGTTCGACCGGGCACTGCGTACGGTGATGGAACGTCACGAGGCGCTGCGCACCGGACTGGAGCTGCGCGACGGCGAACTGGTCCAGGTGGTGCACCGGGAGTTCACCGTCCCGCTGCGGCACGAGCGGGTGGCCGGCGCCGACGCGCTCGACCGGACGCTGCGCGCGGAGGAACGGACCCCGTTCGAGCTGGACGCCGAGAGCCTGTTCCGCTGCCTGCTGGTGGACTCCGGCGAGATGTGGACCCTGTGCCTCACCCTGCACCACGCCATCACCGACGGCTGGTCGCTGTCCCTGCTGCTGAACGAGCTGTACGAGACGTACCGGGCCCTCGCCGGGCAGCACACCCCCGGGCTGCCGGAGGTCCGCTACCACCTCGGCGACTACGCGCGATGGGAGAAGCAGGCCGTGGAGCAGGGCGCCTTCGAGCGCTCGCTCGCGTACTTCGCGTCCGAGCTGGACGGTGCCCAGCGCCTGGAACTCCCCGCCCGGGACACGGCCGAGAACGCCGAACACGCCGAGGGCGAGCAGGGCGACGCCGTGCACTTCACCGTGCCCGCGGAGCTCCGGGCCGCTCTGGAGGAGCTGGCCGCGCGCCATGGCGTCACGGGGTACACCGTGTACGTCAGCGCCTTCGCGGTGCTGCTCGCCCGGTACACCGACCAGTACGACTTCAGCATCGGCACGATCTGGTCGGCGAGGGAGCTGCCGCAGGTCGCGGAGACCTTCGGATTCCTGGCGAACACCCTGCCGCTGCGCTGCGACCTCACCGGGGCGGTGTCCTTCGAGGACGTCCTCGCCCGCACGCACACGCGTGTGCGGGGGGTGTTCGAGCACCAGAGCGTCCCGCTGACCGAGGTCGTGCGGGTCGCCGGCGGTGACCGGACCGGCGAGGAGAACCCGCTGTTCCGGGCGGTGTTCAACTACGGCGGCGCGGCCTTCCCCACGATCGGCACGGGCGAGGAGGCCTGGCGGCTTCCGAGCACGGGCAGCGTGTCCGGCAACGTGCGGGGCGCGTCGAAGTTCGAGCTGGGCCTGACCCTGACCGCCGACGGCGATGTGCTGCGCGGGGAGCTGGAGTTCCAGTCGCACGTCCTGGACCGGGACGCGGCCGACCGCATGGCCGCCAACTTCGAGACCCTGCTGGCCTCGCTGGCCGAGCGGCCCGGGCGTCCGGTCCGGGAGAGCGAACTGCTCTGCGGCACGGAGCGCCGGTGGCTCGCCGAGCACGGCGGCGACGTCGCGGCCCGGCCCGCCGGCGAGACCGCGTACCAGCGGATCCTGGAACAGGCGGCGCGGACGCCCGACGCGGTGGCCGTGGTCTCGGACGGACGGGAGCTGACCTACCGGGAGGTGTCCGTGCGGGCCCGCGCGATCGCCCGGCGGCTCGCCGCACTGGGCGTGACCCGTGGCGACCTGGTCGGCCTCTGCCTTCCCCGCACGGCCGATCTGCCGGTGGCGATGCTCGGCACCTGGATGGCCGGGGCCGCCTACGTTCCGCTGGACCCGGCGTACCCGAAGGCGCGGCTGGACCATGTGGTGTCCGACAGCGGCCTCGGGGTGGTGATCTCGACCGGCTCCCTCGCCGACGTCCTGCCGGACGGTCCGCGGGTGCTGTCCGTCGAGGAGATCGCCGAGGAGTTCGCCGAAGACGGGCACCACGGACAGCCGGACGCGGCTCCGCCGCTCCGACCGGAACCGTCCGATCCCGCCTACGTCATCTACACCTCGGGCTCGACGGGCACCCCGAAGGGCGTGGTGGTCGAACACGCCCAGTTCGCCGCCTTCTGCCTGGCCATGGACGACCGCGTCGGCGCCGGCGCCGACGCCACCTGGCTCGCCGTGACCAGCGTGTCCTTCGACATCTCCGGCCTCGAACTGCTGTGGACCCTGACCAGGGGCCACCGCGTGGTCATCGCCGGCGGAGAACTCGGCGCGTGGGCCGGATACCGGCAGTACGGGCCGACGCACCTGCAGTGCACGCCGTCCCTGGCCAGGATGCTGCTGGCGGACGCGGAAGGCCGCGAGCTGCTCGGCGGGCTGCGGCTGCTGCTGGTCGGCGGCGAAGCGCTCGACCGCGGCCTGGCCGACCGGTTGCTGCGGACCTGCGGCGGCGACGTGCTCAACATGTACGGGCCCACGGAGACCACCGTCTGGTCGACGACCTGGCGGGTCGGGCCCGGCCCGGTCTCGCTGGGATCGCCCGTCCTCGACACCCGGCTGGCCGTGCTCGACCGGCACCGGCAGCCCGTACCGCGCGGCTGCCGCGGTGAGCTGTGGATCGGCGGGCGCGGTGTCGCGCGGGGCTACTGGAACCGGGCCGCGCTGACCGACGAGCGGTTCGTGGCGGACCCGTACGAGGGCGCGGGGCGGATGTACCGCACCGGGGACGTCGTCCGCTACCGCGAGGACGGCTCACTGGAGTACTGCGGCCGCGTGGACAGCCAGGTGAAGCTGGCCGGACACCGCATCGAGCTCGGCGAGATCGAGTCCGTGGCCGCCGGCTGCGCCGGTGTGCGGGAAGCCGCAGCGGTCGTACGCGAGGACGCCGGCCCGGCGGCCCTGTGGGTGTACTACTCCGGGGACGCCGACCCGCAGGAGCTGGCCGGGCACGCCGCGGCGCGGCTGCCCGTGTCGATGCTGCCCGCGCGCTGGGTCCGGCAGGACAGCCTGCCGCTGACACCGAACCGCAAGATCGACCGGCTGGCACTGGCCGCACTGCCCGCGCCGCGGCAGGAGCCCGCGCAGCCGGCCGCCGAGGGCGACCGGGTGTGGGACGCGGTGGTCTCGGCCTGGTCGCAGGTACTGGACCTGGCCGAGGTGGACCCGGACCGGGGCTTCTTCGAACTGGGCGGAACGTCGATGGCGGCGCTGCGGGTCCACGAGCGGCTCTGCGCCGCCCTGGACCGCGAGTTCCCGCTCGCGACGCTGTTCCGCTACTCCACCGTCCGGCAGCTCACCGCGTACCTGCGCGGCGACACCACGCGCACGGTGACCGCGGCCGCGACGCGCCGGGAGCGTTCGGACGAGGACGCGGTGGCGATCGTCGGCGTGGCCCTGCGGCTGCCGGGCGCGCGCGACGCGGAGGAGTTCTGGGCGAACCTGCGCGGCGGGGTCGAGTCGATCCGCCGCTTCACCGAGCAGGAGCTGCTCGACGCCGGGATAGCCAGGAGCGTGCTGGAGGACCCCGGGTTCGTCCCGGCCAAGGGCTACGTGGAGGACGCCGACCTCTTCGACGCCGAGTTCTTCCGATGCTCCCCGGCCGAAGCGGAGAACATGGATCCGCAGCACCGGCTCTTCCTGGAGACGGCCTGGCAGGGCCTGGAGGACGCCGGCATCCTGCCCGGCGCCGACCCCGGCCGCATCGGGGTCTTCGGCGGAGTCGGCTTCGGCGGCTACGACCAGGGCGACTCCGAGGACGCCTCGGAGGTCTTCCGCTCGGCGATCGGCAACAAGAACGACTTCCTCGCCACCCGCCTGGCGCACAAGCTGAACCTGCGCGGTCCCGCGCTGACGGTGCAGACGGCCTGCTCCACGGGTCTGGTCGCCACCCACCTGGCCCGGCAGAGCCTGCTGCGCGGAGAGTCCGACGTGGCACTCGTCGGCGCCTCCGCACTCACCTTCCCCCTGGAACAGGGCTACCAGTACCAGGAAGGCTTCGTGGCCTCGCCGGACGGCCACTGCCGGCCCTTCGACGCCGACGGCGCGGGCACGGTCCTCGCCAACGGTGTGGTGGCGGTGGTGCTGCGCCGGCTGGCGGACGCGGTCGAGGCGGGGGACCGGATCTACGCGGTCGTCCGCGGCAGCGCCATCAACAACGACGGCTCCGACAAGGTCGGGTTCACCGCTCCCAGCGTGAACGGGCAGGCCACCGTCATCACCGACGCCCTCGCCGACGCCGGACTCTCGTCCGCCGACATCGGCTACGTCGAAGCACACGGCACGGCCACCGCCATGGGCGATCCCATCGAGATCCAGGCCCTTCAGGAGGTCTTCACCCCCGACCGCGACGAGCCCTGCGCCGTCGGATCGGTGAAGTCCAACATCGGCCACACCGACGTGGCCGCGGGCCTCGCCGGGCTGGTCAAGGCCGCGCTGTGCGTCTACCACGGGGAGCTTGTGCCCACGGTCAACTTCCAGCGCGTCAACCCCGAACTGGGCCTGGACCCGGCCGTCCTGCGGATCAGCGACGACACCCGGGCCTGGGCGGGCACCCGTCGGGCCGGAGTGTCCTCCTTCGGCATCGGCGGCACCAACGCCCACCTGGTACTCGAACAGCCGCCACAGCCCCGCCCCATCGCACAGCCAGCCCCGGCACCCGCCGCGGCGCCCGTCGTCGTCTCCGGACGGACCCCGCAGGCACTGCGGGACCAGGCCCGCCGATGGGCCCGGTGGCTCACCGAACACCCCGACACCACCCTCACCGACCTGGCCTGGACCACCACCCGGCACCGCGAACACTTCGCCGAACGCGCATCGGTTGCCGGACCCGACCTGCCCGCGGTCATCGAAGGACTGACCGCCATCGCCCAGGACCGGCCGGACACCTCGGTCACCCTCGCCACCGCACGGCCCGGCAAGGTCGTCCTCGTCTTCCCCGGCCAGGGTTCGCAGTGGCCGGGCATGGCCCGGCGCCTGCTCACCGAAAGCCCGGCCTTCGCCGACACGGTCGACCGCTGCGACGAGGCACTGCGCCCCTGGACCGGCTGGTCGGTCCGCGAACTGCTCCAGGACGAGGACCGCATCGCCTGGGACCGCCTGGACATCGCCCAGCCCGTGCTGTTCACCATGTACCTCGGCCTGGCCGCGGCCATGCGGGAACTGGGCCTGGAAGCCCAGGCCGTCGTCGGACACAGCCAGGGCGAGATCCCCGCGGCCGTCGTCTCCGGCGCCCTGACCCTGGACGAAGGCGCCAGGATCGTCGCCGCACGCAGCACGGCCCTCGCCGCGCTGCACTCGGACGGCGAGATGGCGACCGTGGAACTCCCCGTGTCCGAAGTCGAGACGGCGCTGGCCCCCTACGGGGACGCCGTCTCGGTCGCCGTGGTCAACACACCGGGATCCACGGTCATCTCCGGAGACCGGACGGTCGTCGAAGAGCTGCTCTACGCGTGGGACGACCAGGACGTGTGGTGCGGCAAGCTGAACACCTCCTGCGCGTCCCACAGTTCGCACATGGACGCACTGCTGCCGGGCCTGCGGGACCGCCTCGCCCCGCTGCGCCCCCGCCCGACCGACATCCCGCTCTACTCCACCGTCCTGGGCCGGCAGGCCTCCGGCGAAGAGCTCGACGCCGCCTACTGGTGCCGGAACCTGCGCGAACCCGTACGGCTCGACCTCGCCCAGCAGCAGCTGCTCGCCGACGGATACACGGTGTTCGTCGAGGTCAGCCCGCACCCCGTGCTGGCCATGCCACTGGCCGACGGCGGCGCGGACCGGGACGCCGTGGTCCTGGCGGCCATGGAACGCGACCAGGGCGGCCTGGACCGGCTCCAGCGCACCCTCGGCGCCCTGCACGCGCACGGTGTCGCCGTCGACTGGCCGGCGGCCGTCCCCGACGGCCGCATGGTCGGCCTGCCCGGCTACGCCTTCCAGCGGCAGCGCCACTGGAAGGAACCCGCCCGCCGCAAGACGACCGACCAGCGGTTCTGGGACGCCGTCGGTGCGGGCGGGGCGGACGCACTCGCCGAGCTGCTCGGCGCGTCCGGCCGGCACCGGGACAGCGTCATGGACCTGCTGCCGCTGCTCCGACGCTGGCACGAGAGCCTCGACGACCACGCCGGGATCGCCGACTGGCTGTACGAGGAGACCTGGCAGCCCGCCGCACCCGCCCCGGCCCCCGCGCCGGCAGACGGGGTCTGGGCCGTCCTTGGGGACCCCGCGTCACCCGCCGCCGAGCTGGTCACGGCACTCCGCGAAGCAGGAGCCGGCACGCACCGGGCCGGCACGGACCCGGACGGCCTCGCCTCCCTGCCGGCGGAGCTCCAGGGCGTGATCGTCCTGACGCCGCCGGACGAGGACGGCACCCGGCACGCCTTCCTCCGGACCGTACGACTGCTCCAGGAACTCGGAACGAGCCACCCCGCAGCCCCGGTGTGGCTGGTCACCAGGGGCGCCGTCGGCGTGGACCCGGCCGATCCGGTCACCCGTCCCGAGCAGGCCCTGCTCCACGGACTGGGCCGGGTCGCGGCACTGGAACGCCCCGAAGGCTGGGGCGGCATCGCGGACCTGCCCGAACAGCCGCACCCGCACTGGGCCGGGCAGCTCGTCCGCGCCGTCCTCGCCGGTGACGACGAGGACCAGATCGCGCTCCGCGCCGACGGCCTGTACGTACGCAGGCTGCGCCGCACCACGCCCGCACCCCGCTCGCCCTGGACGACCAGCGGCACCGCCCTGATCACCGGCGGCACCGGCGCCCTCGGCCGGCGCCTCGCCCGCTGGCTCGCGGAACGCGGCACGCGACGCGTCGTACTCGCCTCCCGCTCCGGCGAGGTCCCCGCACCGTTCCGCGAGGAACTCGAGGCGGCCGGCGCGGAGATCGTGACGGCGGCCTGCGACGTCGGTGACAGGAGGCAGGTCGCCGAACTGATCGGTCGCATCGACGCCGACGGCCCGCCGCTGACGGTCGTCGCCCACCTCGCGGGCATCGCCGGGATGGCACTGCTGTCCGAACTCGACGGCGATCAGGCCGTAGAGGAACTCTCCGCGAAGGTGTCCGGCGCCTGGCACCTGCACGAACTGCTAGGCGACCGCCCCCTGGACGCGTTCCTGCTGTACGGCAGCGGCGCCAGCCTGTGGGGCGCCGGCGGCGGCACCACCTACGCGGCCGGCAACGCCGCGCTGGACGCCCTCGCCCGGCACCGGGTGGCGGGCGGACTCACGGCCACCGTCGTCCACTGGGGCGGCTGGGCCGACGGAGGCATGGTGACGGCGGAGGCCGAGGAGCAGCTCTGGGAACGGGGACTGCGGATGATGGCCCCGGACCGGGCACTGGGCGCACTGGACCTGGTACTCGGAACGGACCGGGTGGCGCTGGGCGTCGCCGACATCGACTGGTCCCGCTTCACCCCCACCTTCTGCGTCGCCCGGCGGCGTCCGCTGCTGCTGGGCATCCCGGAGGCGCGCGCCGAGATGACCGGCACGCGCCGGGAGAGCGGACTCGGCGAGCGGCTGGCGGGCCTGGGACGCGACGCAGGGCTGCGCACCGTGCTCGAACTGGTCCGCGTCGAGGCCGCCGCTGCCCTCGGGGTGGCGGACATCCCCGCCGAACAGCCTCTCCAGCAGCTCGGGATGGACTCGCTGATGGCGGTCGGCCTGCGCGCCAGGCTCGCCCGGCGGACCGGCCTGCCGCTCGGCACCGACGTACTGTTCCGGCACGGCAGCTGTGCGGGCATCGCGGAACACCTCGTCGACGAACTCACCGGGCGCCCGCCCGGCACCGGCGCCCCGACCACGGCCTCGCCGACGGCCCCGGCCTCGGCCGACCTGCTGGTGCGGGTGCTCAAGCCGGCGCGGAACCCCAGGGCGCGGATCCTGTGCATGGCGGGAATGGGCGGCACGACCACAGCCCACATCCCGCTCGTCCCGTACCTCCCCGAGGACGTGGAACTGCTCGGCATCCGCGTTCCCGGCCGTGAAGGCGTCGGCGGGGAGGCCCCGGTGGGCGATGTGAACCTCCTCGTCGACCGCGTCGTGGCGGAGATGTCCGACCGTCTCGACGTGCCGGTCGTCCTGTACGGGCACAGCCAGGGCGCGAGCGGAGTCTGGGAGATCGCCCACCGGCTGGGCAGCAGGGCGGGCGGACCGGCACTGTCCCTCGTCGCCGCCTGCGCGCTGCCCCCCTTCACCGAGGCACCGCAGGAGCTCCAGCGGTTCCAAGAGGTGTCGGCGCTGTGGGACACGGCGGAGCCGGGAAACCTGGCCGAAGCCTTCCGGGGGGTGCTGCCCGACGAGATCCTCGCCCACGAGGAGGTCTTCGCCGGCTACCTGGAGAACCTGCGCAACGACTCCGCGATGTGGACCCGGTACCAGCGCATGCTGGACACCGACCGCAGGGGCCCGCTGGACATCCCGGTCACGGCGGTGTCGGCCACGGCCGACCCGGTGCTGCCCGAGGGCACGATGAAGGGCTGGTCCGCCCTGACCAGGGGCACGTTCGCGACCCGCACCATCGAGGGCGCGCACTCGGCACCGATGGAGAACCCCGAGGCCATGGCCCGGCTGCTGACCGAGGCGGTCCCCGCCGAGCCGACGCCCGGCGCGTGAACGCCCGTGGCGTGCGCCGGGCACGGGCGGCGGCGCCCCCCGGCCCCCCCGGGGGGGCGGGGGCGGGCGGGACGGGGGAGGGGGGTGGGGGCCCCGGGGCCGCC